>NZ_JBHVFE010000008.1:0-56588 GCF_042801945.1 Kitasatospora sp. NPDC057542 | reverse complement strand
AGGCCGCCCGGGACGCGCCCCGGGGCGCCCGGCCTCGGCCGGGCGCCCCGTACGGCGCACCTCAGCGCACGACCGGCAGTTCCAGCGCCGATCCCCGGTCGCCGCCCCAGCCGATCCGGTAGCTCGCCCGCCCGTCGGCCGGGAGCAGCTGGAAGGAGTCGGGGTTGGCGGCGGCGACGGTGAGCCTGATCCGCTCGCCGGAGCGGAACAGTACCGAGACGGGCTGGAGGTCGATGGTGACGCGTTGGGCGCGGCCCCGCGGGAAGTCCTCGGCGTCCTCGGCGGCGTAGCTGCGCGGCGTGCGCAGCCGGCGCCAGTCCGGGTTGTCCTCGCGGTCGGCCACCGCCCTGTCGGCCAGGGCGAGTTGACCCTCCGTCATGTAGGTGACCCGGCCGTCCGGCGCGACGTCCTCCAGGTAGACGTGCAGGGCGCCGCGGGCCGAGCCCGCCAGTCCGGTGACGTCGAGGGTGACCTTGCCGTTGCCGGTGACCCTGGTGTCGGCGGTCAGCGGCGCGGTGGTGTAGCTGAGCAGCTTGGCGTCGACGGCGGCGCGGTCGGGGTAACTGACCTCGTCACCGCTGAGGTTGGTGTTCCAGCGGTCCAGCGGGCCGGTGCCCGCGGTCGGGTCGAGGCGCAGCGGGTCGGAGCCGGTGCGGCGGTCGTCCGGTCGGCTGTCGAGCGTGCCGCCCTCGCCGAGATGGAACCGCTGGGTGCGGGTGCCCGGGACCGGCCAGCGGGAGGTGGTGCGCCAGACGCCCTCGTTGAAGGTGTAGTAGTGCACCTGCCGCCGGCCGTCGGGGCGGGCGTCACCCCGGACGTAGCGGTCGAAGAAGTCGAGCACGCGCCGGTCGTTCTCGTCGTGTTCCTGCGCGGTGAGCGGGCGGGCGGGCCGGAACGGGTCGGCGAGCCAGCCGGCGCCGTGGTTCCAGGGCCCGATCCAGGCGTCCTGGGTGTTGGACAGGCCGGTGAACTGGGAGAGCGCCCCGTTGGCGGTGCCCGCGTCGAGCCAGCCGGCGCGGGTCAGGACGGGCACCCGGCCGGCTTCGACGGCGTCGGTCTTCTCGCCGACGCTGCCGACCGTCCAGCTCTTCGGGCCGTCCCGGTAGTCGCGGTAGGCACCGGCGTTCGCCATCTCGACCAGGTTGGCGTTGTTCGCGTGCTCGGCGCGCGCGGCGGCGAGCAGGGCCTGGCCGTCAGGGCCGTCGACCGGCCGGGGCTGGAGTCCGGTGAGGCCGACGTGCGCGCAGAGCTGCCTGGCCTGCTCGTCCGTCTCGCAGGTGGTGCCGCCGGCCTGGTCGAGGATGCGCAGCAGCAGCGCGTACGGGGCGACCCGGGGTTCGATGAGCACGCCGCCGGGGCGCACCAGGTCCTCGTAGGGGTCGAAGTCGTAGGAGATCGGGGCGGCGGCCGTGATGTGGTGGTTGCGCAGGGCGGTGGCGAGCATCGCGGTGTCGCCGCCGTAGGAGATGCCGGTGGTGCCGACCCGGCCGTTGGACCAGGGCTGGGCGGCGATCCAGTCGCTGAGCGGGCCGCTGTCGGCGATCGCGTCGGCGCCGAGTTCGGAGCCGAGGGTGCCGAAGGAGGCGCCGGTGCCGCGCAGGTCGGCGACCACGTAGGCGTAGCCACGGGCGGTCCACTGCTCGGCCTCGCCGCTGGCGCCGCCGGGTTCGCCGAGCCGGACCCTGGCCCGCCAGTAGCGCTGGGTGACCAGGACGGTGGGCAGTCCGGCGCCGGCCCGGGTGCCTTCGGGCAGGTAGACGTCGACGGCGAGGCGGACCCCGTCCGGCATGGTGACGTAGCGCGACCGCAGATGCGGCTCGGCAGGCCCGGCAGGCCCGGCAGGCCCGGCGGCGGCCGCCGGGACGACCGAGAGCCCGAGCACGGCCGCGACCGCGACCAGCGCCGCCAGCGGGCGGCGCAGCAGCCCCCGCCTCATCGGACGGTCGCCTTCCAGGGACCTTCCGCCGGCCGCGCCTCGCGGTCCGTCCCCGGCCAGGGCGGCATGGTGACGGCGGTGATCCGCAGCGGCCCGTCGGAGTCCGCGTCCGTCCGGAACTGGAACGCGGTGCCCAGCGGTATCGACACCGCCGTGCCGGGCACGAGCCGTACGGTCTCCTCGCGCCCGCCCTGGCGGCGCCACAGCTCTCCGCTGCCCGCGGTGACCTGCCACAACTCCTGCACGGTGGCGTGCGACACCGCGCGGGTCACCTGCCCGGGGGCGAGTGCGAAGACCGCGAGGCTTCCGGCGCCCGCCAGTACCAGCAGCGGGCGCACCTCGGCCCCGTCCGGGGCGGTGACCACCGGCGCGCCCTCCGTATGCGCGCTGTGGAAGGGCTGTTGACCTGCCTGATTGCTCATGCGACGACCTGGCCTCTCTCGTACGAGCGAGTAGCGTGGTCTCGTCCCCCACCGCCGATGGGACCACGGGCGCCCGGGCGCCCGCCAGAGCGGGCTACCCTGAGACGACCCCGATCCGGCCCTGGTCCTCCCCGGACTCCTGGCAGCGTCCGAAGTCGCGCACGGCCTCGGTGACGATCGCCTCCAGCCGGGCGTGATGGGCGCCGCGCCAGTAGGCCTGGCCGCAGTCGGTGCACTGGGCGAAGGCGTCGTAGGAGCGCTCGGTGCCGTCCTGCAGCTGCTCGCGCACCGAGGTCTTGGTGGCCGGCTGCAGCGTGCCGTTGCAGGTGGTGCAGCGGCTCCAGGGGGCGAGCGACGGCGCGAACCGGGAGAGCACGTCGCGCAGTTGCTCGGCGGGGCGGTGGCTGTAGACGTAGGCGCCGGCCCACAGTTCGCGGCGGCGCAGCAGTCCGCGGTCGCGGGAGAGCATGATCCGCTCTTCGGCGGCCGAGCGGGCGGCCAGCGCGGCGTCGCCGATGTCGGGGTTCTCGTACGCGGCGTCCACGCCGAGCAGGCGCAACCGGCGGGCGAGGGTGCCGAGGTGGACGTCCAGCAGGAAGCGCGGCGGGACGGGCGAGGGCTGCGGCCTGGTCACGGCCCGGACGGCGATCTCCTCGCCGTCGGCCGGAACGTGGGCCTCGGGCACGGCCCGGCCGTCCACCAGCAGGCCGCCGACCTCGGTGAGCGGGACGCCCAGGGACTCGACGACGTGGCCGAGGGTGGAGGTGCCGTCGGTGCGCAGCGCGGTGCGGCCGGCCCGCCGGGGCGCGGAGACGAAGAGGTGCAGCTCGGGGGCGAAGTCGAGCCAGATCTGGGGTCGGTCCACGTGGCCAGCATGCCAGCGGGCGGCGGGCCGGGGCCACCGGGTTTCCGGCCCGCCGTTGCGGCGTTCGGGGTCTGGCCCCGGCGCGGGGCCCGTCGTCAGGGCGTCCCCGGTGCGGTGCCCGCCCCCACCGGCGACGGCGGGGACACCTCGTGACCGCGGTCCCGCGCCGCCCAGCGGGCGACCGGACCCATCGCGTACCCCGCCGCGAGGAACACCCCGCCCAGGACCAGCCAGCCGACCAGGCCCCCGTCCAGCAGCAGCGTGGTGAGCAGCAGTGGCCCGAGGGTGCGGGCGACGGCGACACCGGTGCCGAAGAAGCCCTGGTACTGGCCGATCCGCCCGGACGGGGCGAGGTCGAAGGCGATCTGCCAGCTGCCGGCCGACTGCCGCATCTCTCCGGCCACCTGCAGGACGGAGGCGGCGACCAGCAGCGCGGCGACCGCCCAGACCGGCACGTCCAGCGCGGACAGCCCGAAGACGGCGCAGGAGCCGAGCAGCAGCAGGCCGGCGGAGCGGACCGCCCGGGCGGCCGGGTCCAGTCCGGTGACGCCGCGCGCCGCCCGGACCTGGAAGGCCAGCACCGCGAGGGTGTTGAGCACGAACAGCGCCGAGCCGAGCCAGCCGATCCCGGGGGCGCGCTCGGCGATCCAGAGCGGGATGATCAGGCTGAGCAGCGGCATCCGCAGCAGCAGGACGGCGTTGACCGCGGTGACGGCCGCGTACCGGCGGTCGCGCAGCACGGCCAGGCGCGGCCCGGCGTCCGACTGCCCTGTCGCGGGCGGGGCTTCGGGCAGCCGGCGCAGGACCAGCGCGCCGATCAGGAAGCCGAGCGCGGTGACGGCGAACGCGGCCAGGTAGGCGGCGCGGGTGCCGACGCCGAGCGCGATGCCGCCGATCGCCGCACCGACGGCCAGTCCACCGTTGAGGGTCGACTGGATGTGGGCGAGCAGGGTGGTGCGCTGCGCGGGCGGCACCAGGGCGGCGACCAGTGCCTGCCGGGCGGCGGTCAGACCGGACTGCGCGGTGGCGTAGAGGCAGACCGCGAGCAGGAACAGCGGGTAGGAGCGGATCACCAGGAAGGCGGCGACCACGGCCGCCGTGCCGAGCGCGAGCGCCACCGAGGTGCGGCGCGGGCCGCGCCGGTCGGCGAGGTGGCCCAGCGGGACGCCGGCGACGGAGCCGAGCGCCCAGGCGAGGGTGAGGCCGAGCCCGAGGGCGGTCGGCGACATCCCGACCACCCGGGTGAAGTAGAGCGCGGAGCAGGTGTAGTACGCACCGTCGCCCACGGCGGCGGCCAACTGGGCGGCGGCCAGGGTCCGCTGGGGCCCGGCGGGCGGCAGGGCGTCCCAACGGGCGGCTCGGTCGGTCGGCATGCCCCTCCTTCACTCGTTCGCGGGTGTCACCCGCCGGACGTGCCGGGCCGTCACCCGCACGCGTTCACGGCGGGTGGACGACTCACGGTCCGTCACCCCTGTCCGTGGCCCCCGGACGGGCGGCGCGCGGAGTCGGTCTCCGCAACCGCCGGTTCCGGTGCGCCCCCAACCCTAGGGAAAAACCGGCCCAGTGGACCGGTCCAGTGATCAAGGAATTCCCTGGGCCAATTCCCTTCGCCGCCGCACCGCCGACCGACCCCTGAACCCGCGTGCGAGAGGCGCCAGTTGGCGCCTCCCAACCCTTCGAAGCGATCTCGTCCCGGCCTCGCCCGCACCCCCGAAGCGCCGTCCGTACCCGCTCCGAATCCGCTCCCGCCGACCGTCACAGAACCGCGATCACGCAGACCAGGGGCCAACTTTGACCGTGTTTGACCCGTCAGTAGCGCCCTTTTATGCTCAACGGCGTTCGCGATCCGGCACCGGCCCGGGGCCGCCCCGCCCGCCCGTTCCGTCGCCGTCTCCGGCTCGAAGGGTGTCCTCCCATCAGCACCTCCATCGCCCCCTCGGACTCCGCCGGCCAACCGGGCGACGCCGGACACCCGCGCGCCCACGCCCTCCCGACCACCCCGCACACCCCGGACGCCCCGGACGCCCCGGACGCCCCGCACACCCCGGACGCCCCGGACGCCCCGGCCGCCCGGGCGACGGACGGCGCCACCCGCCGCCGGCGCTTCCTCACCTACCTGCTGGCCGCGCCCACCCTCACCGTCGCCGCCCGCCTCGGCCTCGACGCCGCCGCACCCACCACCGTGCAGGCCGCCCCGACCCCCGCCGGGGCCGCCGTGCCCGCCCGGGAGACCGCCCTCCCCCAGCAGCTGATCGGCCTGCCCGGCATCCCGGACATCGTCGACCTCGGCGACGCGATGATCATCGCCGGGCTGCCGACCTCGCACCTGCTGGTCCTCGAAGTCACCACCGCCGGGCGCGCCGCGCTGCACCTGCCCCGGCTGGAGGTCGGCCAGGGCCTCACCACCGCGATCGCCATGATCGTCGCCGAGGAGCTCGACGCCCGGCTCTCCGACGTCGACGTCCCGCTCTCCGACGCCCGCCCCGAACTGCAGTTCAACCAGCTGACCGGCGGCTCCAACTCGATCCGCTCGCTGTACGATCCGGTGCGCGCCGCGGCCGCCGCCGCCCGGGCCCGGCTGGTGACCGTCGCCGCCAAGCGCTGGAACGTTCCCGCGACCACCCTGCGCACCGCCGACTCCGCCGTCCTCGCCCCCGACGGCCGCCGCTTCGGCTACGGCGACCTCGCCGCCGAGGCCGCCACCGTCGCCGCACCCGCCGTCCCGGCCGTCCCCAAGACCGCCGACCAGCTGCGCCTGGTGGGCAGGCCGACCGGCCGGATCGACGCCCGCGACATCGTCACCGGCCGCGCCGAGTACGCCGGGGACCTCCGGATCCCGGGCGCCGTGCCCACCGTCGTCGCCCGCCCGGACACCGTCAACGGCACCCTCAGGTCACTCGACGCCTCCGCCGCCCGCGCCATGCCCGGGGTGCTCGGCGTGGTGCGGATCCCGAGCGGCGTCGCCGTCCTCGCCGAGACCTTCGACCAGGCGCTCAAGGCCCGCGACGCACTGCGCACCACCTGGAACCCGGGGCCGGTCGCGGGCCTGTCCGACGCCGACGTGCGCTCCCGGCTGCGCGCCGCCCACCTGCCGTCCCTCCCGCCGCCGCTGCTCTCCCACCGCGTGGAAGGGGAGTTCGACTTCGCCTTCGTCAACCACGCCCCGATGGAGGTGCTCACCGCGATCGCCGACGTCCGGCCGAACCGGGCCGAGCTGTGGTTCGCCGCGCAGAGCCCGATCCTCGCCCAGGGCACCATCGCCGCCGAACTCGGGCTGCCGGAGAACGCCGTCACCGTCCACGTGGTGCGCGGCGGCGGCTCGTTCGGCCGCCGGCTGTTCTTCGACGCCGCGCTGGAGGCCGCCCAGGTCTCCAAGGCCGCCGGCCGCCCGGTCAAGCTGATGTGGACCCGCAACGACGACATGCGCCACGGCCGGATGCGCCCGGCCAGCCACCACCTGATCCGCGCCACCTACGGCCTCGGCCAGGTGTTCAGCTGGGAGCACCACGTGGCCGGCGTCCGCACCGACCTCGGGCACGGCCTCGGCGACATGCTCACCGCCGCCGGCTACAACCTCCCACTGGCCGGGCTCACCGCCTCCGAACTGTTCTTCCTGCTCACCGAGAAGATCCCGTACGACGTCGGAGTGCCCACCCAGCTGCTCGCCGAGCTGCCCCTGGAACTGCACACCGGCAGCTGGCGCTCGGTCTACTCGGGCACCGTCCGGGTCGCCGACGAGATCATGATGGACGAACTCGCCCGCCGGATGGGCCAGGACGAGCTGGCCTTCCGCCGGGCCCGGATGCGCAGCGCCTCCGGGCGGGCGGTGCTGGACGAACTCGCCAAGAGAGGCAACTGGGGCCGCCCGATGCCCCCGGGCCAGGCCCAGGGCATCGGCTACCACGACGAGCACGGCGCCGGCGCCGCCTACCTGGTCGAACTGGACGCCACCGACCGGGCCGACCCCCGGGTGACCAAGGCCGTCGTCGTCGCCGACGTCGGCCGGGTGATCAACCCCAAGGGCCTGGAGGCCCAGCTCACCGGCGCGCTGGTCGACGGCATCTCGGTGATCCTGCAGGCCGGCAACCACCTGGACAACGGCGCCTTCCGGGAAGGCAGTTACGGCGACTTCCACTACGCCCGGCAGCGGCACACCCCGCCGGTGGTCGAGATCCACCTGATGCCCCCGAGCGGACCGCCCGGCGGTGCGGGCGAGCTGGGCGTCCCGGCTGCCTCCGCCGCCGTAGCCAACGCCTACGCCCGCGCGACCGGCACCGGCCCGCGCTCCTTCCCGATCAATTTCTGACCACCGGCACCTTCTGACCACCAGCTGAGGAATCCCGACTCCCGATGTCCACCCACACCTTCGTCCTCAACGGGCGGCCCGTCACCGTCGAGGCCCCGGACGACATGCCCATGCTCTGGGTGCTGCGCGACAAGCTCGGCGTCACCGGCCCCAAGTACGGCTGCGGGGTGGGCGTCTGCCGTGCCTGCACCAGCCACCTGGACGGCCGGGAGTTCCAGCCCTGCACCCGTTCCGTCAAGGACTGCGCGGGGCACAGCGTCACCACCATCGAGGGGCTGGCCGACGGCGAGGTCCTGCACCCGGTCCAGGAGGCCTGGCTGGCCTGCGACGTCGCCCAGTGCGGCTTCTGCCAGCCCGGCCAGATCATGACCGCCGTCGCCCTGCTGCGCCACACCCCGAACCCGACGGACGCGGACATCGACCAGATCCAGAACATCTGCCGCTGCGGCAGCTACCCGCGCATCCGCGAGGCGATCAAACAGGCCGCCGCCCGGCAGGCCGCCAGGCCCTGAGCCGTCCCCCGTCTCGTCGCCGCCCCCGCATCCCCGCGCTCTGGCGCCACCGGACCAGACCACCTAGGCTGACCGGACCCGTCGCCGAGCCGGCAAGGATGACGCATGATCAGGCGCCGTTCACTGCTCGCCCTCGCGGGCCTGGGCGGGACCGCCGCCCTGCTGCCCGCCGGGCCCGCCCTGGCCGCACCGCCGCGCACCATCGACCTGCCCGCGCCCACCGTCGGCCGGCCGGTCGGCACCACGAGCCTGCACCTGGTCGACCACGACCGGCTCGACCCGTTCGCGCCCGCCCCCGGCCCGCGCGAACTGATGGTGCAGCTCTGGTACCCGGCACGCGGCACCGCCGGCCGGCCCCGCGCCCCCTACACCACCCCCCGGGTCGCGGCCGCGATCGAGCAGGTCCTGCCGCTGGACCCGGGCACCCTCGCCCGGGTCCGCCCCACCGCCCGCGCCGACGCGCCCGTCCGCCCCGGCCCGCTCCCCCTGCTGCTGCTCGGACACGGCCGCACGGGCGGACGCAGCAACTGCACCGCGCTGGCTGAGGAGTTGGCCGCGCACGGCTACCTCGTCGCGGCCGTCGACCACACCTACGACGCCGCCGCCGTCGAGTTCCCGGACGGCCGGCTGGTGCGCAGCGTCCTGTCGCAGGACCCGCCGGACCGGGATGCCGCCGAGCGCAAGGAGATCGCCGTGCGGGTCGGCGACCTGCGCTTCGTCACCGGCGAACTGACCGGCGGCCGGCTGCCGTTCCGGGTCGACGAGGGGCGGATCGGCGTGCTCGGCCACTCCATGGGCGGAGCCGCGGCCGCCGAGGCGCTGCGCCAGGACCCGCGCTTCCGGATCGGCCTCGACCTCGACGGCGGCCTGTTCGGCTCCCCCGTCCCGGAGCTCGGGCTGGACCGGCCGTTCCTGCTGCTCACCTCGATCGACGACCACGACACCTGGCAGCGCTGGCGCGAGCACCACCACGCGTGGGGGCGCCAGCTGCGCACCCTGGGCGCGGGCCACCTCAGCTTCACCGACCTGCCGCACGCCGCCGGCCCCGGCAACCTGCCGGGCCGCCTTCCCGCCGAGGTCTACGCGGCTCTGCTCGGCACCATCGCCCCCGACCGCGCCACCGCCCTCACCCGTACCTACGTCCGGGCCTTCGTCGACCGCTTCCTCCGCGACCGCCCCGCCCCGCTGCTCGACGCCCCGTCCCCGCGCTACCCCGAGGTCGGGTTCCGCTGGAGCCGCGGGTAGGGGGCTACGGGGCGAGGGCCGCCGCCGGGTCGCGGCCGAAGAAGGCCGCGAGCCGGTCGTACGCCGGGGCATCCTCGGGGACGGCGACGGCGGGGCCGAAGGCGTGGTGCTCCTCCTCGGCACCGCGGTACTCGGGGTTGAGGGCGCCGCCGGCCCAGGCGAGCGCGGCGAGCGCGACCTCGTGGTCCAGGCCCTCGGTGGACTGGCCGCTGGCTCGGGCCAAGTCCCAGCCGTGGACGGCGAATTCGGCGATCTGCTGGTCCACCGGAAAACGGGCCGGCAGGGTGCCGACACCGGGGACCTCCAGGGTGCCCCCGAGGTCACCGGCCGCGCGCCACGCGTCGACCAGCTCCTCCGCCCCGGCCTCGAAGGCGTGCAGCCAGTCCTCCTCGACCCGCTCGAAGGGCCGCGACCAGTCCGGCTGCCCGCCCTTCGCCCGTACGGTGAACTGCCGCAGGTCGTGCAGGAGGTGGCTGATCAGGTCACCGACGTCCCAGGAGCGGCACGGCGTCGGGTGGCCGGCCAGCTCGACGCCGGTGCCGTCGATCAGCCCGGCGGTCTGCGCGAGGGCCCGGGCGAGCAGCCCGATCGGGTCTTCCGCTGCGGTCATGGCACACCTCTCGGTACGGGGTCCCGGTGCGGGAGCACGGTGTCGTGCCGGGTGATCGTAAGCGCGGGCGCCGACAACCGCCCGGCACGACACCGTGCCCGCCGCTACCGCGGGTCAGGCGGCGAAGCCGCCGTCCACCGCCAGCTCGGCGCCGCTGACGTACCGGCCGTCCGGGCCCGCCAGGTAGGCGACGGCGGCGGCGACCTCCGCGCCGGTGCCGTAGCGGCCGAGCGCGGTGAGCCCGCTCTGGGCCTCCGCCGACGGGCCGTCGGCCGGGTTCATGTCGGTGTCGATCGGCCCGGGGTGGACCAGGTTGGCGGTGATCCCGCGCGGCCCGAGCTCCCGGGCCAGCGCCTTGGTCAGGCCGATCAGCGCGGCCTTGCTGGTCGCGTACAGCGTCGCGCCGGGGAAGGCGACGCGCTGGGCGATGCAGCTGCCGACGGTGACGATCCGCCCGCCGTCGGCCAGGTGCGCGGAGGCCGCCCGGGCGTACAGGAAGGGCGCCCGGACGTTCACCTCCAGCACCCGGTCGACGTCGTCCAGTGTGAGGTCGCCGATCGGGCCGAGGACGCCGACGCCGGCGTTGTTCACCAGGACGTCCAGCTTCCCGAACCGCTCGGCGACGGCCTCGACCACGCCCTGCACCGCCTGCGGGTCGGCGCTGTCCGCCCGCACGGCCCAGCCGGTCCGCCCCATCGCGGTGATCTTGGCTGCGACCTCTTCGGCCCGCTCCGCACCTCCCTGGTAGGTCAGCACCACGTCGGCGCCGTCCTCGGCCAGCCGCAGGGCGACCGCGGCCCCGATCCCCCGGCTGCCGCCGGTCACCAGCGCCACCTTGCCGTCGAGCACCGCCGCACCGTTCATCGTCATATCTCCAGAACTCCTGGTTCCGATCTCGGACATGACTCGATCCTGGTCCGCGGCGCTTCAAACCTCCGGCGGTATTCGGACGTTGCGTTCAACGTTCAACCACGCCTCGATGCGCCCTCGTCCCCGGCGTGCGCGCCGGCTACCGGTAGTACGACCCGACTGCCGGCTGGCCCGTGTAGTTCGGCCCGGCCGCCGGGTCGGCTCCGGCGTAGCCGAAGGGCAGCACGACCTTCCGTCCGCCGTCCAGGACCAGCAGGTGCCGGCGCGCCCGGTACTCGAAGCCTGCCGCCCGCAGCGCCGCCACCACCGCGCGGGCCGCGCCGGAGCCGTCCGGGCGGCGCACCGACTCCGCGTCGAAGTGGGCGGCGAACCGGCCGTTCGGCGTCAGCCAGGAGGCGGCGCGGGCGATCACGCCGAGCTGGTCGCCGAGGTAGTGCAGCCCGTGCACACAGGTGATCAGGTCGTAGGACCGCTCCGGCGCCCAGTCCGCGACGGCTGCCGTGACCAGACGCAGGTGTGGCAGCGCCGCCAGGTCCGGCGGCGGGGCCAGCGGGCCGACCAGGTCCACGCCGGTCAGTTCCACGCCCGCCCGTGGGGCTCCGGCCCGTGCCGCCCCCGGGGCCGGCCGCCGCGCCGCCTCCACCAGCGCCCGGCCCTCGCCACTGCACAGGTCCAGCCACCCCGGCGTCGTGCCGCCGTGCTGCGTCAGCCAGTCCAGCGGGTCGAAGCCGAGCTCGCGGGCGTAGCTGTTCACCCCGTTGAGCCCGCGTTCGCGGTTCATGGTGCTGTTGGCCACCACCGGGGAGGCGGTGAGCTCACTGTCGCCGATCAGTCGGACCATCGGCCGACCCTACCGGCGCGGGGAACAGGCCGGGAACGGCCCGGAACACACCGAAACCGGCCGGAACGCCCCGGAACCGGCCGGAGCGGCCACCCCGGTGCAGGGGCGGCCGCTCGGCCGGTCGGCAGGGCTACGTCAGGCGGCTTCCCGTCAGACGGTCAGCATCTGGCCCGGGAAGATCAGGTCCGGGTCGCCGCCGATGGTGCGCGCGTTCTTCCGGTAGAGGCTGTCCGTGTCGGTGCCGAACTTGGCCGCGATGTCGCTCAGGGTGTCACCGCTCCTGACGGTGTAGCCGCCACCGGCGGTGTTCTTCGGCGCGACCGGCGCGGACTGCACCGGCTTGGCCGAGGGCCGCCCCTTGGGCGCCTGCGGCTTGGCCGCGGGCTTGGCGGCAGCGGCAGCGGGCTTGGCGGCGGGCTTCGCCGCCCTGGCGCTCGGAGCGGCCGCCTTGGCCGGCGTGCCGGCCGAGGCGTCGACGGCGGCCGGAGCGCCGCCCTTGCCCAGACCCGCCTTCTGCGAGCAGACGGGCCAGGCGCCCGGGCCCTGCGAGGCGAGGACCTTCTCCGCGACGGCGATCTGCTGCGCCCTGGTCGCCTTGTTGGCCTGGGAGGCGTACGCGGTCCCGCCGTACGCGGCCCAGGTGGACGGGGTGAACTGCAGTCCGCCGTGGAAGCCGTTGCCGGTGCTGATGCTCCAGTTCCCGCCGCTCTCGCACTGGGCGACGGCGTCCCAGGCCGAGGCGGTAGCGGCGGAGGCCGAGGTGGCCGTGACGAGGCCGGCCACCGGCAGGGCCGCGACGGCGGCTCCCGCGACGACCGCCATCCGTACGCGGTTGCGCTTGGTGGTGGCGGTGGTGTCGGTGGCAGCGGCGGTCTCGTGACGGGGATTCATACAGGTCCTCTCGACAAGTCCCGGGTGGGCATGCGGAACCAGGCCCGGGACATGGGCCGGCAGTTGTTCGCTCACCTCACTCGACGGGCGGCCGGACACGTGTCGGACGTGCCGTGCCGCCCCGGTCACCTCCGCACGCCGACGGCCTGTTCGAGCCGGCCTGGTCGGCGGGCACCGCCCTCGCGCCGCGGGTCAGTCGGCGGGCAGTGCGTCGGGGTGAACCCGGGTGGCGCTCGTTGCGCCGCCAATGAAGCTAGGGGCCATCACCCGGACGCAGCAAGCAATTCTTGGACGTCGCAGGTCAGTTGACTGTTACCGGCGGTATCGATCAAGAAATCATGCCCGATTTGACCATTTTTGACCGAATTTTCAAGATCAAACGGTCACATTCCGTGCCATCACTCACACCTGTCCATCCGAGAAAGCCGGCACACCATCCACGCGGAGGAACCGTCAGCTGACGCACCGTCACCACCGCACCCGGAGTTCCCGGTTCCGCGCCGCCGCCGAGTGGAATCCGTCACGCCCGACACTCATGGTGACTGCGAAAGCACCCTCAGCGACGGCCGTCGAGCTCCGCATCCCGCGCCAGCAGCGCCGCCTGGACCCGGTTCTCGCAGCCCAGCTTGGCCAGGATCCGGCTGACGTAGGTCTTCACCGTCGCCTCACTCATGTGGATCCGCGCCCCCGCGTCGGCGTTGGACAGACCCTCTCCGAGCAGCGCCAACACCTCCAGCTCGCGCGGGGTGAGCACCTCCAGCCGGCGCCGCGCCGCCACGCCGCGGGCGGCCAGCGAGGCGCTGCGCCCGGAGGCCAGCGAGTCGACGATGTGCCGGGTGGCGGCCGGGGAGAGGAAGGCGTTCCCACCCGCCGCCGCCCGGACGGCCTGGATCAGCTCGTTCGGCGCGGTGTCCTTGAGCAGGAAGCCGGCACCGCCCTCGGTCACGGCGCGCAGGACGTTCTCGCGCTCCCCGAAGGTGGTGAGGATCAGCGCCCGCGCGCCGGGGGCGGCCTTTGCCAGCTCCCCGAGCGCCGTCAGCCCGTCCATCACCGGCATCTGGATGTCCAGCAGCACCACGTCCACCCGGTGCGCCCGCGCGAGCTCCAGCGCCTCCCGGCCGTCGGCGGCCTCCGCGACCACCTCGATGTCGTCGGCGGAGCCGAGGATCATCCTGATCCCGGCCCGGATCAGCGGCTCGTCGTCGGCGACGAGGACTCGGATCACGCTGGTCATTCCCCTCGAACGGTGCTTCGGCTGCGGCACCATCCTCACATCCCGGCGGCATCCCTCCGAACCACCCCGATCCGGACCACCACGCTCTGAACCGGCCCGGCCCGTCCCGGTCGAAGCACCCGCCCGCGCACGGGGGCACTCAGCTCTTCGCCACGTACTCCTGCTTCTCCACCAACGCCCCGTCCCGGAAGCAGAACCGCGCCACGTGCTCCTCGTTCCAGCCGGCGCCGGGCGCACCGCTCAGGACGTACCAGCGGCAGTGCGCGCCCGCCGGCACCTCGGGCCCTGTCCCCTTGTAGGTGTCGGTGAAGAAGTCGTTGCCGCGCGGCAGCGTCTGCAGCACCTCGGACTCTGCGGTGCCGAGCCTGATCTGGTCGTACATCGGCATCTGCACGGTCGCGTCGTTGGTGCCCTTGACGAAGGCGACCACGCCCCAGACCAGCAGGCCGAGCACGATCAGCCCGATCACGACCACCCCGAGGGCGCAGCCCACCGCCGGGCTGCGCCGCCTGCGCTCCGGTTCCTCGACCGGCAACGGGCCGTCCGGCATCCAGCCCTCGGCCCCGTCCGTGGCCTCCGCCTCCGCCCCTTCGTACGGCAGGACGGCCGCCAGCCGGAAGCCCTGCTCCGGCGTGGGCCCGGCGTGCACCATGCCGCCGACCAGCCGGGCGCGCTCCCGCAGGCCGGTCAGCCCCTGACCGCCGCTGACCGCCGCGCCCACGCCGACGCGTGCGCCCACGAGCTCCGGCGCGCGACTGTTCGTCACCTCCACCACCAGGGCGTCCGGCTCGTACCGCAGCGCGACACCGATCGGCGCGCCGGGGGCGTGCTTGTGTGCGTTGGTGAGCGCCTCCTGCACGATCCGGTACGCCGCGTGGTCGACCGTGGCCGGCAGCGGACGCCGCTCGCCCTCCCGGGTGAGCTCGATCGCCGCCCCGGCCGCCCGGGAGGACTCCACCAGCCCCTCGACCCCGTCCACGCCGCCCCGGGCCGGCGTCCCTGAAGCCGTCCCGGTGCCGGGCGGCAGCGCCGTCGACTCGTCGTGCAGCACCCCGACCACCTCGCGCAGCTCGCGCATCGCCGCGACCGCCGCCTGCCGCAGCACTCCGACCGCCTCGCGCTGCCGGTCGGTGAGCGTCCGGTCCACCTCCAGCGCACCCGAGTGCACCGAGATCAGCGCCAGCTGGTGGCCCAGGCTGTCGTGCATGTCCTGGGCGATCCGGTGCCGCTCGCGCAGCCGCGCCTGGTGCACCACCATGACCCGCTCGCGCAGCAGCTGCTCGTTGCGCTCGCGCAGCGCGTCCAGCAGGGCGCGGCGCTGTGCCCGGTAGCGGCCGTAGAGCGCGGGCAGCACGGCGATCACCAGGAAGAAGCCGAGCGACAGCGACAGGAGCAGCTTCGGCGAGAACGAGGCGCCGTCCTTCAGCACGCCCGTCACGGTGAACAGCACCCAGCTCACGACGAAGGTGCCGACCAGCGACCAGACCCGGCGGATCCGCGCGCCGGCCGTCCAGCCCGCGCAGACCAGCATCGGCATCGGCCCGGCCCCCCAGCCGGCCAGGGCCGCGGCGGCGAGCAGCACGGTGGCCGGCAACCCCTTGCGCAGCACCCACAGCGCCGCGACGGCGAGGCCGAAGGGCACCGCCAGGCCGGTGTTGGAGAGCAGCTCCAACAGGGCGGCGAACCCGCCCATCAGCAGGGCGAGCACGGCCTCGCCCACCACCCGCCGGGGCCGCCAGGGCCCCGGCAGAGCTGTCCGTACCACCGTGTTCCAGGCCCGCGCGATCGCTTCCACGCGTCGAGGCTATCGGTCCGGACGGAGCCCCCGCCGTCCTCCTTCGTCGTCGCCTCGTGCCGACGAAAGTCGCCTGGTCGGGCCCCGTCTTACGGCCGCTCAGCCGAAAGCCGTGAGCAGCAGCGCCACGTCGTCCACCCGGTGGGTCGAGCCGACCTCGCGCAGCAGCCGCTCGGCCGCGTGCTCCAGCCCCTCCCCCGCTACGGACCGGGCCGCGTACCAGCGGCCCCACCGGTCGCGTGCGGATGGCGCATGCTCTTGTGCCGGCCCCGGAGCCCGGGTGCGATCGTCCCGGCCGTCACGGCGTACCTCCGGTGGGCTCCCGGGCGGGCCTCGTACGGGGTGCCACGACCCCGTGTACGGGCGTTGCGGGGGTTTGGGACGGTTCGGGAGCCGTTCGATATTCTCCGGGCGGGTGGCGGCGTGAGGCCGCCGGTGGGGAAGCGAGAGCCGCATGCAGTCGCCGTCGTCCGGGGGTCCCGCGCGTGGAACGTCGTGGCAGTGGGACGAGGAAACCGCCGGCGGCGAGGCCTCCGAGGACGTGATCGCGGGCGGCGGGGTGCGCCCGCGGCCGAGCCGGCGCCGGATGCTGGTCGGGGCCGGGGTGCTCGCAGCGGGCGGGGCCGCCTGGGCGTTCGGCCGTTCGGGTGTCGGTGGCGCCCTCCCGACGCCGGAGCCGACCAGGCCGAATCCGACCGCGCTGTCCGGGCCGACGCCGGTCTGGACCTACCGCGGCCCGGAGGCGATGACCCCGGAGCGGCTCACCGACCCGCCGGGCCGCCCGGTCTACCTCTCCAAGAACGGTCTGCAGGTCCTCGACCCCGCCAAGGGCACCGCCGCCCGGCTGCTGGTCGTCGACCCGCCGGCCGCCCGCAGCTGGCCCAGCGACCTCGACATGCTCGGCAAGGTGGTGGTCGGGCCGGAACACCTCTTCACCACCTACGAGGGCCACGTCGAGGCCCGTCACTTCACCGACCCCGCCGCCGACTGGAGCCGGCCGCTGCCCGACGAGCTCCAGGGGCAGATCCGCCTCGCCGGCTACGACCGCTCCGGCCCCGGCGTCCTCTACGGCTACTCCTGGGGCCGCCCGCAGGCCGACGGCACCCCGACGGACAACCGCCTCTTCGCGCTGCGGGTCACCGACCGCGCGCTGCTCTGGTCCGTCCGCACCGAGCGGGAGGAGCAGCCCGTCATCCCCACCACCCACAGCGGAGGCGGCCTCCTCGCCTGCGCCCGTTTCCTCGGCGGCCGCGCCGAGCTGGTGGCCCGGGACGCCGCCACCGGCCGCGAGCGGTGGACCGCCCCCGGTGACGAGGACCTTCGCTGGTGCGTCACCGGCTCGGGGAACTTCTACGTCCCCGACGGCAACGGCGGCGTGCGCATGCTGCAGGCCACGGGCGAGCCGGGCTGGACGTACTCCCCCGCCCGTGGCGAGTCCCGGCGGGCCCTGCCGCCCCTCCACGACGGCTCGCAGGTGTACATCCCGTGGGACCAGGGCGTCGTCACCTGCCACGAGTCGCACTCCGGAACCGTGCTCTGGTCCTGCCGACTGCCGTTCCCGCTGGACCGCCGCACCCGTCCGCTGGTCGGCGACAGGACACTGTTCGTCCCGGGTACGGCGGTCGGCGGGGTCAGCGCGATCCACACCTCGACCGGCGAGCTGGGGTGGACCTTCCACGACTCGGGCCCGGGCAAGGACGTCTGGACGCTCGCCTTCGACGGAAACCTCCTCTACGCGGGTCACGACGACATCCTGCACGCCCTCCCCCTGCGCTGAGCGCCCCGACGAAACGACAGGACCACACGAAACGGCAGGACGACCCGATGCAGGTACGCCCGATCTCCCCCGACAACCTGGCCGAGCTGCTCGCCGACCGCATCACCGCCCTGTCCGACGCCGGTGGCCGGCGCCTGCGGGTCGCCGTGGACGGCGCGGCCGCCGCCCGGCCCGAAGCGCTCGCCGACTCCCTGGTGGAGCCGCTGCGGCTGCGCGGCCACCCGACGCTGCGGGTCTCGGCCTCCGGCTTCCTGCGCCCTGCCTCGATCCGGCTGGAGTACGGCCACCAGGACGCGGACGCCTTCCACGACCTCTGGCTGGACGACGGCGCCCTGCTGCGCGAGGTGCTCGACCCGCTGGAGCCGGGCGGCAGCGGCCGCGTCCTGCCCTCCCTGCGCGACCCGGTCACCGACCGGTCGACCCGCGCCCCGTACACCGAACTCCCGCCCGGCGGCGTGCTGTTGCTGGACGGCGCCCTGCTGCTCGGCCGCTGGCTGCCGCTGGAGCTGACCGTCCACCTGGCCCTCGGCCCGGCCGCACTGGCCCGCCGCACCCCGGCCGACCAGCAGTGGACGCTGCCCGCCTTCGCCCGCTACGAGGCGGAGACCGGGCCCGCCGAGGCGGCCGACGTCACCGTACGGGTGGACGACCCCCGCCACCCCGCGCTGGTCGAGCGGCCGTGACCTCCGGGGCCGGGCCGCGCTGGCAGTACGGGCACCAGTACACCGACCGGTCGCGCGGCGGCGAGCCCTGCCGCCCGGTGACCACCGGGGTGACGCAGCGCGGGCAGGGCCGTCCGGCCCGGCCGTAGACCCAGTGCTGGTAGCCGGGCCGGGTGTCGCCGGTGGTGATGTGGCCGGGGCGCAGCTTGTTGGCCTCCAGCATCTGTCGGGCGCGCTCCACCAGCCGGTCGGGGTGCGGGAGTTCGCCGACCTCGGTCCAGGGGGTGACGCCCGCCACGAAGCACAGCTCGTTGGCGTAGACGTTGCCGATCCCGGCGAGGTTGCGCTGGTCGAGCAGGGCCTCGACGAGCGGGCGGCCCGGGCGGGCGAGGAGCCGGCGGACGGCCTCGACCGGGTCCCAGTCGGGGCCGAGCAGGTCGGGGCCGAGGTGGCCGACGATCCGCCGTTCGTCGGCGGTGCGCAGCAGTTCGACGACGGGCAGCCGGTAGCCGACGGCGGTGCCCCGGTCGGTGCCGAGGACGGCGCGGATCTGCCGGTCGGGGCCGCCGGTCCACCGCTCGCCGGGGCGGTAGACCTCCCAGCGGCCGTCCATCCGCAGGTGGGTGTGGAGGGTGAGGCCGCCGTCGAAGCGGGCGAGCAGGTGCTTGCCGCGCGAGGCGACCTCCAGCACCCGGCGGCCGGTGAGGTCGGCGGTGGCGTGCGCGGGCACCCGCAGGTCGGCGCTGGTCAGCGGCTGTCCGGCGAGGGCCTCGTGCAAGTGGGCCGCCGCGCGGTAGACGGAGTCACCTTCTGGCATGTCTCCATTCTGGTCCGTGCGGCGGCCCGGCGCGGTACCGACCCCGGTGCGCTACGCCGACTGCTCCGGGGCGGTCTGGCCCTCGCGCACCACGACCACCGGGCAGGGCGCGTGCTCGGTGAGATGGCGGCTGACCGAGCCGAGCAGCACGCCGGTGAAGCCGCCCAGGCCCCGGCTTCCGACGACGATCAGAGCGGCGCCCTTGGCGGCCTCCAGCAGCGCCCGGGCGGCGTTGCCGGGCATCACGCTCTCGGTGATCCGTACGCCGGCGTCGTCGCCGGCCACCTTGGTGATGGCCTCGCTGAGGGTCTTCCCGGCAATCTCCTCGGGGTTGAAGGTCTCGACGGTCGGCACGCCCTGCCCGGCCCAACCGTAGAAGGCCGGGTACTCCCAGGCGGCGATCGCGTGGACCGTCCCGCCGACGGCCCGCGCGTAGTCGATCGCCCAGCGCAGCGCCTGCTCCGAGGCGGGCGAGCCGTCCACGCCGACGACGATCCGGGGATTGGCACTCATGCCCTTGCTCCTTCGGTTGCTCCTGATCGGTCCGGACCCTCTGAAAATAGATCAAATCGGACAAACGGTCGGTATCTGCCACGCCGGAAGCGGCCCGCCGCATTCAATTCCAAGTGCGACGGGCGGTCAGGAGCTGGGAGGATGCCCGGATGCCGAGCAAACCGCGCCGTCGTACCGGCGGCTTCGCCGAGGTCCTGGCCGCCCTGCCGCCCAAGGACGAGGACGACGACAGCTGGGTGCTCCATGACCCGCTGAAGTCGGGCGGCTTCGTGGACTCCGAAGGACGCTACTGGCGGCTGGCCCGCGGCCCGGTGGACCGGCGGCTGGCGAAGCGGCTGGCGGTCCACGCGGACGAGATGACGCTGGGCCTGTGGGGCCGGCTGCACGAGGCCTCACCGGGCTTCTTCGTGCCTTCCCTGCTCGCCCCCGAGGAACGCCCGGGCGCCTGGCTGGAGGCCTCTGCCCTGGAATACCTGGCGTACGAGTTCCGCGCCTCGGGCGGCCGGACGCTGCTCTACCTCGTGGTGTTCTGCTGAGCCGCCCTCCAGGCCGACCGAGACTCGACTCAACTCCGGTAGGCGGCCCAGGAGTTGGCCATCCGCTGGACCTGGCCCGGGGTGAACTGGGTCATGCAGGAGTCATAGCTGTAGTCCATGAAGTTGTGGATCGGGTCGAGCCCTGGGCCGGGGCAGGTGTCGCGGCCCTCGGGGCAGCCGGAGGCGGCGGTGCGCTCGGCCGGGGTGTCGTCCACGTAGTCGCCCGGGGCCCGGCAGCCGCCCTGGAAGGTGTGGAGGAGGCCGAGCCAGTGGCCGATCTCGTGGGTCGCGGTGTTGCCCTCGTCGTAGTGGGTGGCGGCGCCGCCCGGCAGGGAGGCGTCGAGCACCACGACGCCGTCGTCGGTCGGGTTCGTCCGGTACGCGTTCGGGAACGTCGACCAGCCGAGCAGGGACTTGCCGAGCCGGGCGGTGTAGAGGTTGAGGGTGCCCTGGTCCCCCTTGCGCAGGGTGGTCTTCATCGCCCGCTCGGCCGGCGAGCCCGGGGTCATGCCGGTGTACCAGGAGGCGTTGTCGGTCCAGTCCGTGCCGACCAGCTGGAAGTGGAACGGGCTCGGGGCGTTGCCCTCGCCCTGGCCGCCGTAGCTGCTGTTGAGGTGGTCGATCTGGCCCGCGACGGCGGCCTGGTCAAGCCGTCCGGCGCCGCCGTCGTGGATCACGTGGACGAACACCGGGACGGTGGTGGGAACGGCGGCCCGGACCCGGCCGGTGCCCAGTTCGGCGAGCCGCTGGTCGAGGTCGGCCTGCATCGCCCGGGCCTGCGCGGCGCTGACCTCGTTCGGGTCCCGGCCCGGGCGGCTGCCGGCCGGCAGCCGCGCCGCGGCACCAGCACCGGCACCGGCACCGGCACCGGCACCGGCCGCACCGTCGCCGTCGCCGTCGTCCACGCACCCAGCCGCCGACACAGCGGCGCGGGGCGCGGCCGGTACGGCGAACTGGCTCAGACCGGCCACGGCGACCAACGCAGCGGCGCAGGGGAACAGTCGGGGGGCACGCGAGCGCACCCGGGCAGTACGACGCATCAGCGCTCCTGACGGGGGAGTTGACGGAGTCTCGGCCGCGCCCCGGGCCTGCTCCGGCCGGACCCGCCGGCGCCCGGCGCGGACTCGCCGAGACTACGACGCCGTGAAGTCGATCTCCCGCAGGGCGCGCGCGGCGGCCCGGTCCAGTACCACGGCCGACGCACAACCGGCCGGCAGCCGTCCGGCCTCCAGGATCCGGCGGCGCAGCCGGCCGACCGCGGCCCGGTGCCGGGCGAAGGCGTAGCGCGAGACGCCGCGCCGGCGCCGCCGCTGCCCGTCCAGCGCCTCGGCCGGATCGGCGTCGAGCAGCAGCAGGTGCACCCGGCGGCCCTGCCGGGCGGCGGCCCCGACCAGCCAGGCCCGCACCCAGGGCTGGGTGCCGCAGTCGTGCACCGCGAGCGGCCCGCCGTCCAGCACGGCCCGGCGCAGCCGCCGGTAGTGGGCGAGCCGGGCCAGCGGGCGGTAGAGCGCGTACGGCAGGCGGCCGGGCAGCCTGGCCGCGTACTCCTCGCGGACCAGCTGGGAGTCGATCAGCGGGGCGCGGACGCAGCGGCGCATCAGGGTGCTCTTGCCACTGCCCGGCAGACCGGTGACGACCAGCAGGTCCCCGGCCGGGTAGCGCAGGGCCGCGGGCCCGGGCCCGCGCAGCTCGTGCCGGGCGGGTGGCTCGTACGGCGCGGGCAGGACGACGCGTTCCCCCGCGGTGCGCGGCGGCGGCACCCTCGGCGCCGCCGTCCGCACCGTTCTCGTCCCGCTCACCCGGTCTCCCCCCGCCGTTCCCGTCCAAGGAGCATGGCGCATTCCCAAGAGTGAGTAAAGGGCGGAGGTCGGGGCGGGTACGGACGACCCCGGCCGGTGCCGGGCCGCCGGCCCGCCGACGGCCCGGAGGGCGCGTCAGCCGAGCTGCGGGGCGATCCGGGAGGCGCGATCAGCTCCAGGTGGTCGAGGTCGTCCAGGTCGAGGATCTGGAAGTAGATCCGCTCGCTGCCGGCCGCCGCGTACCGGCCGATCTTCTCGACCACCTCGTCCGGGGTGCCGGCCAGGCCGTTCTCCTTCAGCTCGTCCACCTCGCGGCCGATCGCGGCGGCGCGACGGGCCACCTCGGCGTCGTCGCGGCCGACACAGGCCACCAGGGCGTTGGAGTAGACCAGGTCGTCGGCCGAGCGCCCGGCCTGCTCGACGGCGGCGCGCACCCGGCCGAACTGGGCGGTGGTGTCGTCCACCGAGGCGAACGGCAGGTTGAACTCGTCGGCGAAGCGGGCCGCCAGGGCCGGGGTGCGCTGGGGGCCGAGGCCGCCGACCAGCACCGGGACGTGCTCCTGGGCGGGCTTGGGCAGCGCGGGCGAGTCGGTCAGCGTGTAGTACTCGCCGGCGAAGTCGAAGGTGTCGCCGAGCTTGGTGTTCCACAGCCCGGTGATGATCGCCAGCTGCTCCTCCAGCCGCCCGAACTTATCCTTCGGGAAGGGGATGCCGTACGCGGTGTGCTCGGCCTCGTACCAGCCGGCACCGAGGCCGAACTCGACCCGGCCGCCGCTCATCGCGTCCACCTGGGCGACCTGGATCGCGGTGACGCCCGGCAGCCGGAAGGTCGCGGCGGTCATCAGGGTGCCCAGGCGGATGGTGCTGGTGTCGCGGGCGAGGCCGGCCAGGGTGATCCAGGCGTCGGTGGGCCCGGGCAGGCCGTCGACGTCGCCCATCTTCAGGTAGTGGTCAGAACGGAAGAAGGCGCTGAAGGCACCGAGTTCCTCGGCGGTGCGGGCGACCGCGAGGAGGGTCTCGTAGCTCGCGCCCTGCTGGGGTTCGGTGAAGATGCGAAGATCCATGCCGGCCATTCTGGTACGGACCACCCGGCGGTCGACGCAGCGAATCCGCCGGGCCACGGAACGTCCGCAGGGCGGGCGGGCCGGCCCGGGCAGGGGTGGCCAAGGTCTCAGCACCGAACCGTCACGGGCGCCCGTTCCCGCCCGGGGCTCGCCTACCGTGGACGGATGTCCGCCACCTCCGACGATTCCTTCCGGCGCTCCCCCGACGAGCCGGGCGGCTGCCCGCTACCCGCCATCGTGACCGCCTTCACGCCCCGGCTGGCCGAGTTCGCCTTCGAGCCCGGCTTCGTGGCGGCGGTCGACCAGCACACGGCGATGCTGCGGGAGCTGCTGTACGCGCAGGGGCCGGAACTCGCGCCCCGGCCCGTGGACCGTGAGGAGTTGTCGGACTACGCGCTGGGCTTCCTGGACGCGCTCGCCGAGATCGGCTGGCGGGAGCCGGTCGGCTACGACTACGCCGTGACTCGCCTCACCGCGATCTGCTGGCTGGTGCGCGAGCAGGGCCTGCTGGAGGTCTGAGCCCCGGCAGGCCCCCCGGGCTACCGGTTCCGGTCCCGCTTCCGGTGTCCGGGATCGCCCCCTCGGGTGAACCGTCCAGCCGTCCGCGCGCGTACAGTGACGGTCCGGGGGGACGGGCCACGGAACGGGACGGACGGGACGGTGCGGCAGTGAACGGTACGACGGCGGAGCGCGCGGTGGGCCACCGGGCGCTGCACTGGCACGTCCGGCCGGAAGCGGCGCGGGCCGCCGTCCTGGTGCTGCACGGCGGCGAGGAGCACAACCTCGCCCGGCCAGGGCGCCTCAACCTCCCGCTGCTGCGGATGCACGGCTTCCTGCGCGGGCTCACCAGGGCGACCGCGGACGCCGGCATCGCCGTCGGGACCGTCCGCTACCGCCACCGCGGCTGGAACGGCGAGCGGGCGGACGCCGCACTGGACGCGACCGCCGCGCTCGACGAACTGGCCGCGCTGCTCGGACCGGTGCCGACCGTACTGGTCGGCCACTCGATGGGCGGACGCGCCGCACTCCAGGCCGGCGGGCACCCGTCCGTCACCGGCCTGATCGCCCTCGCACCGTGGTGCCCGGCCGAGGACCCGTGCGCACAGCTCGCCGGACGGGACGTACTGATGCTGCACGGCGACCGCGACACCGTCACCCCGCCCGCCGACACCCACGCCTTCGCCGCCCGCAGCCGCGCCGCGGGCGCCCGGGTCTGCGGCTACACCGTCACCGGCAGCGGCCACGCCATGCTCCAGCGCATCCCCGACTGGCACCGCGCCACCACCCGCCTCACCACCGCCCTGCTCGGCCTGCGCCCCCTCCCGGCCGAAACCGCCACCGCCCTCGCCCTCCCGGCGGCCTCCCGCGAGGCCCTCACCCTCGCCCTCCCGCCCCAGCCCCGCCGGGCACCGGCCCTCCCGGCGAACCTCTGACGCAGCGCGCGGCGGCCGGGGGACGGTGCAGGTAGGCGGCCGCCTCACAGCCGACGCACCGAACGCCACGTCACCACCGCGCCGGTCGTGCCCGCCAGCAGCAGACAGGCGCAGGTCACGGCCGTCAGGGAAGCCGCGGTCGGGCTAGACCGTGCTCCAGAGGGCGGCGGCGAAGACCGCCGTCACCCAGGTCCACAGGACGGAGAGGCCGAGGTGCGCGAGGGTGCGCAGGCGGTCGCCGCGCCACAGCCGGGGCGAGAAGTAGGCGAATTCGAAGAGCCAGCGCAGGCCCCAGAAGAGGGTCTGGCCCGCCAGCAGGGCGGTGCCCAGCCGGCCGCCGGCGAGCAGGTCGGGGGCCAGGCAGAGCGGGAGCAGGCCGAGCAGGGCGCAGGCGAGGCCGATGAAGAAGAGGTGGGCGTAGGAGACCTGACGGGTCAGCAGCGTGGTGCCGGACAGGTCCGCGGGCCAGCCGATGGCGCGGGGCAGCACCGCGTGGACCAGGCCTGCGGTCACGAGGGCGGCGCCGACCAGGCGCAGCTGGGCTTCCAGGGTGATCAGTCCGGTCATGACGTGGGCTTCCGGAAGGCGAAGGCGGTGACCAGGCCGGCGATCCGGCGTTCGGCGGCCGGGTGCAGTCCGGCCTCGGCGGCGTGCCGGAGCCAGGTGTCGCGGGGCAGGAAGTGCCAGGCGCCGGGGCCGTAGACGACGGTGTTGGCGGCGTCCCGCAGGTGCTCGACCAGCAGCAGGGTGCCGCCGGGGCGCAGGGTGCGGGCGGCCTCGGTGAACAGGGCGGTGCGGTCGGCGGGCCGGCGCAGCTCGTGGGCGGCGAACACGGCGAACACGGTGTCCAGGACGCCCGTTGCGGCGGGCAGGGCGCCCGGGCGGGCCGGGATGCCGCCGGGGGCGGGCGGGGCGTGACGGCGGGCGCGGCGGATCGAGCCGCCCGCGGTCAGCGCCGGGTCGTACAGATCGGCGACCCGCCCGCGGGCTTCGGGGTGGCGGGCGGCGAGCGGACGGCTGGCCTCGTCCAGGCCGGTGCTGATCACCAGGTGGTCGCCCGGGCCTTCGGGCAGCAGGGCGGGCAGCCAGTCGTAGCGGTGGAGTGCGGAGCGGTCGTAGACGCACCAGGTGGCGAGGGTGCTGACGGCGAGGTAACCGGCGGCGGTGGCGGCGGCCGTACGGGCGAGCGCGGCGGCGGGGCCGGGCAGCCGGCGGGCCAGCGCCCGGCCGGCGGCGACGGTGAGCGCACCGGCGGCGTACATCGGCCAGTTGTAGCGGACGACTTCGCGCACGCCGGACGGGCGGGGGCCGTCGAGCCGGGCAGCGGCCGGGCGCAGGACGGCCGGGCAGACGGCCGCCGGGCGGGGCCCGGCCGCGGTGGGGGCGGTCATCGGACGGCTCCGGTGAGGTCGCGGCGCTCTCCGGCGTGCCAGCCGTAGTCGAGGCCGGCGACGTGGAAGGCGTTGGCGAGCACCGGCCGGCTGCCGGCCAGCGGGCCGTGGTCGAAGAAGGTGAGCCGGGGCACCTCGACGGCCACCGGAGCCGGGTCCCAGTGGGCGCGGGTGGCCTTGACCACGATCATCGAGCGGGTCTGCGGCTCGTACTCGAAGGTGTAGGGCAGCGGGCCGGCGAAGCGACGCGCGGCCCGGGCGTCCGCGAACGGGCTGCCCGGCGGGAGGGCGGCGGGGGCGCTGCCGAGGTCGGCGCGCACGTGCAGGTCGGCGCGGCCGTCGCCGCTGAGCACCTTGAACTCCAGGGTGTCCCCGAGCACCCGGGTGCCGATCCGGGCGTGCCGGTAGTGGTAGCGGGAGAAGGCGTTGCCGCCGACCGCCATCATCCGGCTGTCGGTGTCCGAGCGCAGGATGCGCAGGCCCCGCATGGTGCGGCCGCCGGGGGTCGGGAAGCGGGTGAAGACCCGGTAGCCGGTGAGGATGAAGTCCCGGCCGAGGCCGGCGGGCAGCGCGGCCGGGCGCAGCGCCCGGGTGTCCACGACGGCGGCGGCGACGAAGCCGTGCTCGGTGCCGTCGGGGTCGGTGTAGGTGTCGAGGGCGAGGCCGGGCGGCACCAGCGGGGTGAGCCGGCTCGGCGGCAGGGCGTAGGTGAGGACGAGCGAGTGCACGAAGTGGGTGCGCATCGCGAAGGGGTGGCGTTGCAACAGGTGTCGCACGGTCGACTCCGTGGTCTGGTACGGGGATTCGGAGCGTGACGGGGCAGCACGGGAGCACCCTCCGCCGCAGGCCGCGGCGGGGTGTTCTCGCGCGTCCTCATCATGGCGCACGACTTTGAACGCGTTCAACTCGGGGTGGGAGGGGTACGCGAACGGCCGGTGCCCACGCCGCGTGAACGCCCGGTTCCCGCGCCGCGGCAGCGCTGTCGGCCGACCTCCGGACGGGGTGCCCGGTTGCCGGACCGGACACCCGGCGGGCAGCGGTCCCCGGGGGGCTCCTGTGCCCGAACGAACCACCCCGGACTGCTTCTCGCTCCCCCCACACGGGTGGTTTCTCCCTCCACACCGGCCTCGGAGACGGTCGGTGGACGGATGATCCGTCCCGGGGCCGTACTGGGCGGCCCGGGAAGGACGGTTCGGAACGATGAGCACGACGCGGCGGTCGCTGCTGGGCGCGACGCTGGCCGCCCCGCTACTGGGGTGGCTCACCGGGACGGCGGCCGGCGCCGGTGACGGCGGTACCGACCGCGCCGGAAGATTGGGCACGCTCTCCGACGGCTGGGTGGAAGTGCGCTGGACCCCGGAGGCACAGGCCCAACTGGACCGCCACCACGCGATGGTGGACGTCGTCGCCCCGGCGCGCATGGTGCTGAACGACCGGGGCCCGGCGGTGCGCCTGCCGATCCGATCGGCCCAGGGTGACCCGTCCCTCGCGAACCCGCCGAAGGCGCACGGCGACGGGGCGCTGGACGGCGGAGTCTCCGTCCGCACCCCCCAGGGGATCTACCAGGTGGTGAACCTGGCCGGCGCGATCGAGGACGGCCTGGGCTCCGGCCGCTGCGAGGTCGGCGGGGCGGAGATGGGGCAACGCTCGGCCTTCCAGTGCGGCCTGGCGGAGGGGAAGCTGACGGCCCAGCCGGTACCCGCGGGGCAGCCGATGAAGGTCCGGCTCAGCGGGGTGCCGCTGCGCCCCACCCAGGAGGCGGTGGACGCGTACACCGCGAACTTCGGCGCGCACCCGGTCACCGTGGACACCGTACTGGGGTACGTCACGGCCGAGGGGACGTACACCCCTCCCCCGGCCGTGTAGGAGCAGGAGCGGCAGCAGCCGGCCGGTCGTCGCGGGGCTGCCGGGACTGGGCGGGCACGCCGGCGCCGAAGCGACGTTCGCGGGCCGCGTAGGCCCGGACCGCCCCGCGCAGCCGGGCCAGGTCGTAGTCGGGCCACGGCGTGGGGTCGAACAGCAGCTCGGCGTAGGCGAGCTGCCAGGGCAGGAAGTTGCTGATCCGCTGCTCCCCGGAGGTGCGGATCAGCAGGTCGACGTCCGGGAGGTCCGGGACGTAAAGGTGCCGGGCGAGGTCGGCCGGGCCGATCGCCTCCGGACGGATCCCGCCGGCCACCGCCTCGGCGGCCAGGCTCCTGGCCGCGGCGGCCAGTTCCTCCCGTCCGCCGTAGTCCACGCAGACCGTCAGGCTCAGCGTGCCGTTGTTGGACGTCAGGCTCTCCACCAGCGCGATCGAGGACGCCAGCGACTCGTCCACCCGGTCCCGCCGGCCGCACCAGCGGATCCGCACGCCGAGCGCGTGCAGGCCCTCCGCGCTGCGGGTGAGGCCGTCGGCCAGCGAGTCGAACAGCGCGGTCAGTTCCTCGGGCGGGCGGTCCCAGTTCTCGGTGGAGAACGCGTACAGGCTCAGGTGCCGGATGCCCAGCCGCAGCGCCGCGTTGACCAGGCGCAGTGCGGCCCGCTGCCCGGCCTGGTGGCCCTGCTGGGCGGGCAGCCGCCGGGCCTCGGCCCAGCGGCGGTTGCCGTCCATGATCACGGCGACGTGGGCGGGCGCGCCCTCCGAGGACACCGGGTGGTCGCGGCGGTGGGGCGTGATGCCGTCGGAGCTCAGCGGCGTGAGGCCCTCGGTCAGGACGCGTGAGCGCACCAGGGCCACTTCGTCGTACTGGAGCTGGGCGCCGAGCAGCAGGGTGTGCAGGAACGGGCGGCAGCCGGGGGCGGCGAGCCAGGTGGCGGGCAGGGCCTGCTCCAACAGCCGGTGCATCTGTGCCTGTTGGCGCTCGACCAGCCCGTCCAGGGCCGCCCGGTGGTCGCGTCGGCGGGCGTGCCGGCCGAGGTCGCCGACGGTCAGGCCGAGCCGGCGCAGGTCCTCCTGCGGCAGGTAGCAGCGGCCGGCCGCGAGGTCGAGCGGGAGGTCCTCCAGGATGTCGGCCAGCTGGCAGGCCTCCCCCAGTGCGGACAGCGCGCCGACCGCCTGCGGGCCCTGCGCCCCCAGCAGTGGGGCCCACAGTTCGGTGATCGTCCCCGCGACGCCCCGCAGGTGGCGGCGCAGGTCCGCGTGGGTCTCGACAGCCGGCGGGCGGGCGCCGTCGGCCAGGGTGGCGTCCAGGAACTCCTCGATCAGGGCCGGGTCCAGCTCCCAGCGCCGCACGGTGTCCACGAGGGCCCGGCGCAGCGGGTGCTCGCTGTGGCCGGCCGCCAGTTCGGCCAGGGTGTCGGCCCGCCAGCGGGCGAACCGGCGCCCCCGCTCGGCGGGGCCGGCAACGGTGTGGGCCTCACCGTCGCCTTCGTGGGCGTCGGCGTCGGCGTCGTCGGCGATCCGGTCGGACCGGGAGGCGAAGCCGTTGACGGCGTGGAAGTACGGCCGCACCTCGGGCGGCAGCATGTCGCTGATCGCCCGCAGCGGGGCCAGTCGGCGGGCCACCTCCTGCTCGCAGACCCGGTACGACTCCTCCAGCTCCGACGAACCGCCCACCGCCGCCGCCCCGTTCCCCGCCATGCCCGTTCCCCGCCCTCCGCCGACACCGTGCGCCGTCTGGTCAACGAGGCGCGGGCGGATCGGTGGCGATCCGGGCGGACGCCGACGGGGCCGGATCACCTCGGCCCAGGTCCGGCCCTCGGCGCAGATGCACCCGGCGGATCGAGGAGCTGCGCCACCGCATCCTCCCTGGGGGGCTCACCGTCCCGGACCTCGCGGCCCCTGCCCACGTCAGCGAACGGCAGTCGGTCCGACCGCCGTCACGGCAACCGTACGGTGAACACCGTGCGGCCGGGCCGGCTCTTCACCGCCACCGTGCCGCCGTGCGCCCGGACCACGGCCCGGACGATGGCCAGGCCGAGCCCGGTCGAGCCGGTGGCGCGGGAACGGGCCCGGTCACCCCGGACGAAGCGCTCGAAGACCCGGTCGACCAGCTCGGGCGCGATCCCCGGGCCGTCGTCCGTGACGCTCAGCTCGACCTGCCCGCCCACCCGTTCGAGGCGCAGGAGGACCTCGGCTCCGGGCAGGGTGTGGGTCCGGGCGTTGGCCAGCAGATTGGCCACCACCTGGCTCAGCCGGTGCTCGTCCCCGCGGACCGGCACCGGGTCCTCGGGCAGGGCGAGCCGCCAGTGGTGCTCCGGCCCGGCGGCGCGGGCGTCGGCCACCGCGTCGAGGGCGATCCGGGTCAGGTCCACCTCCTCCGCGGCCAGCGGGCGGCCGGCGTCCAGCCGGGCGAGCAGCAGCAGGTCCTCGACGATCGCCCCCATCCGCACCGCCTCGGCGTCGATCCGCTCCAGTGAGTGCCTGACCTCCGCCGGCACCGGCCCGGGGTGGCGCAGCGCCAGTTCGGCGTGGCCGCGGACCGCCGCGACCGGGGTGCGCAGCTCGTGGCTGGCGTCGGCGGCGAAGGCGCGCAGCCGTTCCTCCACCGCGTGGCGGCGGGCGAGGGCGTCGCCGACGTGCCCGAGCATCCGGTTGAGCGCGGTGCCGACCCGGCCGACCTCGGTGCGCGGGTCGTCGTCCGGCACGCGTTCGGCGAGCATCACCTCGCCGCTGGCGAGCGGCAGGGCGCTGACCCGCTCGGCCATGCCCACCACGCGCCGCAGCGGGCGCAGCGAGAAGCCGACCCAGGCGGCCCCGGCCGCGCCCGCCGCGGTGGCGGCGATCGCGAAGACGGTGAGCTCCAGGGTCGCCAGCCGCTCGACGGTGTCCTCGGCCTGGCGCAGCGGCAGACCGCTGACCAGCACGTCGCCGTCCCGCCCGGCCGCCGCGCGGACCCGGTACTGGCCCAGGGCCCGGCCGAGGTCGAGGCTATGGGCCGGGCCGTTGACGGGCAGGGCCGCCAGCGCGTGCTGCTGCTCGGGGGTGAAGGTGACCCGGTCATCGTCGTCGCCGGGTTCGTCCGCGTCGTCGGCGTCCCCGTCGACCACGCCCGCGGCGGTGACCCGGCCTGCCAGCAGCCGCACCCCGAGGGTGCCGGGGGTCTGGGCCCGGGTGTCGGGGCCGGCGCCCCGGCCGGTGTGCTCCAGGCTCGCGGCGTAGCGGCCGCCGGACTCGACGAGCTGCTGGTCCAGACGGTCGACCAGGAAGTGGCGCAGCGCGGCGGTGGTGGCGAAACCGACGGCGGCGCAGGTGGCGACGAGCAGCACCAGCAGGCCGGCGGTCAGCCGGGCTCGCAGGGTGCGGGGCACCAGCCGGGCGGCGCGCTGCCTCGCGCTGCGGAGCCGGCCGCCCCGCGTCACGTCGCGGCCTTGATCAGGTACCCCGCGCCGCGCACCGTGTGGATCATCGGGCTGCGGCCCGCGTCCACCTTCTTGCGCAGGTAACTGATGTACAGCTCCACGATGTGCGCCTGCCCGCCGAAGTCGTACGACCAGACCGCCTCCAGGATCTGCGCCTTGCTGAGCACCTGCCGGGGGTGGCGCATCAGGTGGGCGAGCAGCGCGTACTCGGTCGGGCTGAGCTCGACCGCCTCCCCGCCCCGGGTGACCTCGTGGGCCCGGTCGTCCAGTACGAGGTCGCCGAGCACCAGCGCGTGCGGGGGCGGCTGCCCCGTCCCGGCGGGCGGGGCGGCCCGGCGCAGCAGGCCGTGCAGCCGGACCACCACCTCGGCCAGGCTGAACGGCTTGGTCACGTAGTCGTCACCGCCGGCCGCGATGCCGGCGATCCGTTCCTCGACGGCGTCCCGGGCGGTGAGGAAGAGCACCCGCACCTCGGGCTGCTCGGCGTGGATGCGGCGCAGCACCTCCAGGCCGTCGAGGTCGGGCAGCATCACGTCGAGCACCACGGCGTGCGGCCGCCAGGCCTCGGCGGCCTCGACGGCGGCCAGGCCGGTGGTCGCGCCGCGCGCCTGCCAGCCCTCGTACCGGACGGCCCCGCAGACCACCTCGACCAGGTCCGGTTCGTCGTCGACGACCAGGACACGCCAGTCCGGGCGGTCGGCGGTCTCGTCCATGGGGCTCCCTCGGGCTTGTGCTTCGCATTGTTCATCCTGGCGCGCCCGGATGAGAAACCGGTGAGACCCCAGAGGATGGTTCGTAGACCATTGCACCATTGCTGACCTGCGTGAACGACCTCGCAGAGGGTGCCGTGAACCGGTCGGTTCAGAGCGGTCTCAGAGCTTGCGGTGCGATCGTTGGCGACCTCGGCGGCACTCGCCGCCGGGCGCTGAGGAGGTTCCCGATGACCACTGCTGCCGCACGGACGTCGCGGCCCGGACCGGCGTCCGACCGGTCCCGGCACCGGGCGGCGCCGCGTCCGCCGTTCGCCCTCGACCCGCGCGCGGCGCTCGGCCTGATCGCCGCGGGCGCGCTCGGCGTGCTCGCGCTCTGGTGGAAGGGCACGCCGGCGGTGGTCGGCGCGGCCGGCTGGCTGAGCGGCGCCGGCCGGATCACCGGACTGCTGGCCGGCTACGCCGCGCCGGTGCTGCTCCTGCTGATGGCCCGGCTACCGCCGGTGGAGCGTGGGGTGGGCGCGGACCGGCTGGCCCGCTGGCACGCCTTCGGCGGGCGCTGGATGGTGGCCATGGTCTCGGTGCACGTGCTGACGATCGTCTGGGGCTACGCGCTGACCGACGACCGCGGTCTGGTCGGCGAGGGCGTGGAGGTCGTGTTCCACTACCCCGAGATGATCAAGGCCACCCTGGGCACCCTGCTGCTGCTCGGCACCGGCGCGGTCTCCGCCCGGATCGCGCGCCGCCGCCTCGCCTACGAGACCTGGTACTACCTGCACCTGGCGACCTACCTCGCGGTGGCGCTGGCCTTCTCCCACCAGCCGGCCACCGGCGCCGACCTGGGCGGCGGCCCCGGCCAGGCCGCCTGGTACGCCCTCTACTTCGGCACGGCGGCGCTGCTGGGCTGGTTCCGGCTGCTGCGGCCGTGGCTGCTCGACCGGCGGCACCGCCTGGAGGTCGCCGAGGTGCGGCCGGAGGGCCCCGGCGTGGTGTCGCTCTTCCTGAGCGGGCGGCGGCTGGACGAACTCGGCGCCGAGCCGGGCCAGTTCTTCCGGCTCCAGTTCCAGGCGCCCGGGCTGCGCTGGGCCGCCAACCCGTACTCGCTGTCCGCACCGCCGCACCCGCACTTCCTGCGCTTCACGGTCAAGGACCTCGGCGGGCACAGCGCCGCGGTGGCCGCCCTGCGCCCGGGGACCCGGGTGCGCGCCGAGGGCCCGTACGGGGCGTTCACCGGGCGGCGGCTGCGGCAGCGCCGGGTGCTGCTGCTCGGCGCCGGGGTGGGGATCACCCCGCTGCGCGCCCTGTTCGAGACCCTGCCGGGCGAGCTGACGCTGGTCCAGCGGGCCCGCCGACCGCAGGACGTGCTGTTCCGGGCGGAGCTGGCCGCGATCGCCCGGCGACGCGGCGCGGCAGTGCACGAGCTGCTCGGCTCGCGCGAAGAGGTCGGCGACCTCGGGGCCGCGCTGGCCCGGCTGGCCCCGGACCTCGCCCGGCACGAGGTCTACCTGTGCGGCCCGGAGGCGATGGCCGAGGAGGCCGTCCGCGCGCTGCGGGCGGCAGGGGTGCGGCCGGGGCACATCCACCACGAGAGCTTTTCCTTCTGAGCCCTTCCGATTCCACGTCCCCGAGGAGCGTCGATCCCATGCGCCGAGCCGTCGTCACCAGCGCCGCCACCGCGGCCGGGGTGGTGCTGCTGCTGTCCCTCAAACCGCACCAGGCGACCGGACCGGCTCCGGTGATCGGCTCGGGGTCGGACAGCGGATCCGGCCCCGCCGCCGGTCCCGCCGCCGGTCCCGGTTCCGGTTCCGGAACCGACGTCTCCGGAACGTCGAACACCCCCGCGCCCTCCGCCTCCGCCCCCGCCCCGGGCGCCACCCGGAAGGTCAGCGGCAACACCGTCAACACCCGCTACGGTCCGGTGCAGGTGCAGGTCACCCTCGCGGGCAACCGGATCACCGCCGTCGACGTGGTCAAGTACCCGAACTCCGAACGGCGCGACCGCGAGATCAACAGCTCCGCGCTGCCGGTCCTCAACCAGGAGGCGATAGCCGCGCAGAGCGCCCGGATCGACATGGTCAGCGGCGCGACGTACACCAGCGACGGCTACGTCCGCTCCCTGCAGAGCGCCCTCGACCGGGCCAAGGGCTGAGGTGCCCGTGCTGCGCCACGCCGAGCCCGTGATGGGCACCGTCTTCTCCATCGCCGTGCGCGACCCCGGCCCCGGCACCCCGGCCGTGCTGGAGCGGATCACCGAGCGGCTGCACCGGATCGACGCGGTGTTCTCGACCTACCGGCCGGACAGCGACATCAGCCGCCTCGACCGGGGCGAACTCGCCCCGGACGACTGCGATCCGGAGGTCCTCGCCGTCCTGGCCGCCTGCCGCGAGGTGGCCGCCGAGACCGACGGGTACTTCACCGAGCGGCCAGGCGGCCGCCTCGACCCCAGCGGCTGGGTCAAGGGCTGGGCGGTCGAGCAGGCGGCCGCCCTGCTGCGTTCCTCCGGAGCCCGGCAGTACTGCGTCAGCGGCGGCGGGGACGTGCAGACCGCCGGCGGGCCGTGGCGGATCGGCGTCGCCGACCCCCGGCAGCCGGGGCTGCTGGCCGCCGTCCTGGCCGGCCACGACCTGGCCGTGGCCACCTCGGGCACCGCCGAGCGCGGCGCGCACATCCTCGACCCTCACACCGGCCGCCCGGCCGGCGGGCTGGCCTCGCTCACCCTGGTCGGCTCCCCGGGCACCGGCATCGCCCGCACCGACGCCTGGGCCACCGCCGCCTTCGCCATGGGCCCGGACCGCGCCCTCGCCTGGGCCGCCCGCCGGCCCGGCATCGAGGCCCTGGCCGTGCTGCCGGACGGTTCGAAGCGCTGGACCCCGGGCCTGCCGGAGCACCTCCCGGCGAGCGGTCCGGCGGACTGGCGGGCCGCCGTCGGCTGACGGGGCGGTCCCGAACGGACGCCCGCTCCTCGCAACGCCCGTTCCCCGCGAAACAGTGCCCGCGGAACGGTACCCGCTCCTCGCGGAACGACCGTTCCCGGGAACGCCCGTTCCGGTCTACACCCGTTGCCGCTGCGCCGCCCGCCAGGCCTCCCAGGCCACCAGCGGCGCGAGGTACGACCAGCGCCGCGAGCCGTCCGGGCAGGTGCCGCCCTCGACCAGTTCGGAGACCGCACGCCGGGAGAACGGCACCCAGACGGCCATGTCGTGCTCGAAAGTGCTGTGGCAGGCCTCGCGACGGCGGTCGATCTCGGCCGCGTCGAGCCGGGACCGGACGGTGGCCACCAGCGTGTAGCAGGAGGCCGGCTCGCTCCAGCCCAGCCAGGTGATCACGGTCGGCCCGACGTCGTCCGGCAGCAGCCCCAGCTCCTCCTCCAGCGCCCGCCGGACCAGCCCGTAGAAGTCCTCGGCGGCGCCCGGCTCGTCACGGTACTTCATGGTCTCGTTGATCCCGACCGTCCACTGCGCCGGGAAGGTGTTGACCGCCAGCGAGCGGCGGAGCAGCAACAGCCGGCCCTGCCGGTCCCGTACCGCGACGCAGGCACTGACCATCGTGGGCGGCGCGACGGCCACGAAGCTCGTCAGGCCCTCGTCCAGCGCCTCGCGCAGCAGCCGGGCCGCCTCCGGGTCCTCCCGGCCCAGCCGGGTGGTGGCCATGCACTCCGCGTAGTCACTCTCGGCGATGTCCACCTCGCAGACCCGCGCGCCGCCGTGCTCGCCGTGGTCGACCGTCAGCCGCGAGACGTACGCCGTCCGGCCCGCCGCACCGGCCGCCCGCTGGCGTGCCACCTCGTCGGCCCATCCGACCGCGTCCAGCACGTGCGCGCGCTCCACCCGTCCGCGGTGCGCCGTCACCAGCGTGTTCGGTGTCAGCGGCCTGGCCGCCGACCAGGTGATCAGCGGCGCCAGCCCGTCCGCCCGCACGTCGTGCGCCCGGGCCGCCGTCGTCAGGCTCGCCCGCCGGACCCGCGGCACCGGCACCCGGGAACCGAGCCGCGAGCCGCCGTACTTGGCGAAGTCGTACAGCACATTGGTCAGCACGCCGAGCAGCAGCGCCCCGCCGATCCCCAGCAGCCACTCCATCCCGGTCCCCCACTTCCGCGATCGACCCGCCCCATTGTGGAGGGGCCCCGCTGCCGAGGGAAGGGCTGTAGGCCGTGGCCGGTTCCGCCGCCGGTGTTAGGGTGATCGGAAAGTCGGCTCGGAGGCTCGGAGGTGCTGAACAGTCGTGCGGGCGACCAGGATTGCCGGGTCCACGGTCCGGTCCGCCACCCGCCCGGGCCTGCGCTCCGCCGCCCGGTCCGCGGTGCGCCGCTCCCCCGCCGCCGCCGGCTATCTCCTCCTCGGCCTCGGCACCGGTCTGGCCGCGCTGGTCGCGCTCGGCCTGCTGCTCGTCGTCCTCGCCCTCTGCCTGGTCGGTGTGGGCCTGCTGCTCCTCCCACCAGCCCTGCAACTGCTGCGCCGCTACGCCGAGTTCCACCGGCGGCAGGTCGGCCGTCGACTGGGCGGCGACCGGCTGAGCACGCCGTACGGCGACCGGGTGTCCGTGCGCGACCCGGCCGTCCGCAAGGACCTGGCGTGGCTGCTCACCCACGGCACCGCCGGAACGGTGTTGTGCGGGGCTGCCCTCACCCTGTGCAGCCACGCCGTCAACTGGCTGACCGCGCCGGTGTGGTGGCAGCTCCTGCCGACCGAGCGCGGGAAGATCATCCTGCTGACCGTCGACTCCTGGCCGGTGGCCACCGCGGCAGCAGCCGGCGGGGTCGGCTACGCCGTGATCGCCCTGGCCGCGCTGCCGGCGATCGCCGACCTGCACGCCCGGGCCTCCCGCCGACTGCTGGTCGCCCGGCCCGGCACCTCGCTCGCCCTGCGCGTCCGGGAGCTGACCACCAGCCGGTCCGAGGCGCTGGACGCCCACGCCGCCGAACTTCGCCGGATCGAACGGGACCTGCACGACGGCGCCCAGGCCAACCTGGTGGCCGTCTCGCTCCGGCTCGGCATGATCCGCCGTGCGCTCGACCGACGCCCGGAACAGGCAGCCGAGTTGGTGGACTCCACCCAGCTCGTCGCCGAGCAGGCCCTGGAGTCGCTGCGCGCCCTGGTGCGCGGCATCCACCCGCCGCTGCTCGCCGACCGCGGCCTCGCCGAGGCCGTACGGTCGCTCGCCGACCGCTGCGCCGTGCCCACCCGGGTCGGGCTGGACACCCCCGGCGCATCCGCCGGCCCGCCGCCGCGCGCACCGGCCGCCGCCGAGGCCGCGGCCTACTTCGTGGTCTCCGAGGCGCTCACCAACGTCGCCCGGCACAGCGGCGCCCGCAGCGCCCTGGTCCGGCTGCGGGTCACCGCCGACGCCATCGCCGTCCGGGTCGAGGACGACGGCCGGGGCGGCGCCGCCGAGGGCGCCGGCAGCGGGCTGCCCGGCCTGCGCCGGAGGGTCGCCGCATTCGACGGGACCACCCGCCTGTCCAGCCCGCCCGGGGGCCCGACCGTACTGGAGGTGGAGATCCCGTGCGGATCCTGATCGCCGAGGACAACGCCCTGCTCCGCGAGGGCCTGGTCCTGCTGCTGCACAGCGAGGGGCACGAGGTGTGCGCGACCGTCGAACACGGCGACGACCTGCTGCCCGCCCTGCTCGACCACCGCCCCGACGTCGCCGTGGTCGACGTCCGGCTGCCGCCGGACTTCCGCGACGAGGGCCTGCGCGCCGCCGTGGAGGCCCGCCGCCGACTGCCCGCGCTGCCCGTCCTGATCCTCTCCCAGTACGTCGAACGCGCCTACGCCGGCGAACTGCTCGCCCAGAGCGCCACCGGCGTCGGCTACCTGCTCAAGGACCGGGTCGGCCACACCGAGGAGTTCCTCCAGGCGCTGCGACGGGTCGCCGGGGGCGGTACCGCGATGGACCCGGAGGTCATCTCCCAGCTGATGGCCCACCGCACCGGCCCCGACCCGCTGGCCGCCCTCACCCCGCGCGAGCGCGAGGTGCTCGCCCTGATGGCCGAGGGCCACAACAACCCGGCCATCGCCCGACTCCTCTTCCTCGCCGAGAGTTCGGTGAACAAGCACATCGGCAGCATCTTCGGCAAGCTCGGCATGCCCACCCCCGACACCGGACACCGCCGGGTGCGCGCCGTCCTCACCTACCTGCGCACGCTCGCGGACGAGTGACCCTCCGCCGCTCGCCCGTCCTCCGAAGCCTCCAACCGCAGCTGCTCCTCCTCGACGATCAGCGCCGCCAGCGACCGCTCCGACACGTCCACCGCCTCCGGGGTCGACTCCGCCACCTCGCTGCGCCGCGCGTAGTCGTCGAACAGCCGGCCCTTCGCCCGCAGCAGGTCCAGCATCCGCTGGTCGACGCTGTCCGTCGCCAGCAGCCGGTGCACCCGCACCCGGCGGACCTGCCCCATCCGGCGCGACCGCGCCACCGCCTGCTCCTCCAGGGTCGGCTTGACCTGCGGCTCGCACAGGATCACCACCGAAGCCGCCTGGATGTTCAACCCCACTCCCCCGGCCTGGATCTGGCAGAGCAGCACCGCGTGCCCGGGCGCGGCGCCGAACCCGTCCACCACGTCCTGCCGCCGCACCGAGTCCAGGGAGCCGTCGACCGGCCCGAACGACCGCTGCTCCAAGGCCATGTGAACGGCCGCCAGGACGTCCCGGAAGAACGAGAAGACCACCACCTTCAGCCCGCTGTCCGCCGCCTCCCGGACGATCTCCAGCAGCCGCTTCAGCTTGGCCGACTCCGCCGGGTCCGCGTACCCGGCCCGGCGCATCGCCGGGAAGTTGCCCGCCGCGACGGCCGACCGGTAGGCGGCGAGGTCGGCCGGCGAGAACTCCTCCCACTCGTCCACGTGCACCACCTCGGGCAGCTCGGTGAGCACGTCCCGCTGGTTGCGGCGCAGGTACGCCGGGGCGACCGCCTTGCGGAAGGCCACCGGCCCGGCGGCCGCCGAACCCTGTTGGGCCAGCGGCATCAGCTCGGGCCGGAGGTACCGCACCAGGCTGCGGAACTCCTCCACCCGGTTCTCCATCGGCGTCCCGGTGAGGAACAGCACCCGCTCCACCCGCTCCGCCCAGGCGGCCACCGCCCGGGAGCGCTGCGTGGCAGGGTTCTTGACGAAGTGCGCCTCGTCCACCACGACCATCCCGACCTCGACCGCCTCCGCCGCCTCCGCGACCTCCGGACGGCGCAGCCCGTCGAAGGTCACCACCGCGACCCCGCCGTCCCGGAGCCACTCGGCGAGCGCCGCCTCCCGCTCCTGGCCGTGCACCCGGAACGCCCGCAGGGTGCTGCGCGACTCGATCTCCCGGGTCCAGTTGATCAGGACACTGGCCGGGCAGACCACCAGGAAGTGGGTGCTCCCCCGCGCCCGCAGGTGCGCCAGCACGGCGATCGCCTGCACCGTCTTGCCGAGGCCCATCTCGTCCCCGATGATCACCCGTCGCTGGGCGAGCGCGAACCGCGCCCCGAAGGCCTGGTAGCCGCGCAGCGAGACCCGGCAGTGGGCGTCGTCCAGCGGCTCGGCCCGTACCCGGTCCGACAGTTCCTCCGGCAGGAACCCCTCGGCGGCGGAGGGTTCGGCGCCGGCCTCCTCGACGATCCCGCCGAGCACTCCGTAGTAGTCGGCCGAGCGGAGCTCGAAGTCCGTCCACGCCTCGACCGGGTCGACCGGTGGGCGCAGCAGGTCGACCGAGGCCTGGGCGAGCAGCACCGGGACCTCCTGCGCCCCGAACCCGGCCAGCACCTTCTCCAGCCGCTCGACCGCCGCCTGCGCCTGCGCCCGCCGCTCCCGCCCGGCGAACAGCCCGCGCAACACCCCCCGGGCCGGCCGCGCGCCCGCCACCAAGGGCTCGACCTCGGCCTGGACCCGCTCCGCGGTGTCCCTGGCCCGCCGCGCCTCCGGCCCGGCGGCCACCAGCCGCTGGAGCGTCACGACCAGCGCGGTGCTCATCGTGTCCTGCTGCTCGACGTCCAGCCGCACCGCCACCGTCTCCTCGACGGCCCGGGCGATCTGCCCCGCCGCGGCCAGGGCCTGCGCCGCCGTCTGCGCCCCGACCCCCGGGATCAGCCGGAGCGTGTAGCCGGAGGCCTCCACCACCTGCCGTACCGTCCCCAGCCCGGCCGCCTCCAGCGCCCCGACCCGCAGCCGCCCCTCGGTCACGTCCCGGAGCCGAGCCACCGCGATGGCCCCCAGCTCCTCCCGCACCAGCCGGTCCCGCAACGCGACGTACGCCAGCCGCGCCTCCTCCACGGCCCCCCGGTGGTCCGCCACCACCGCCGCGGCCGCCACCCGCAACCGCTCCGCCTCGGCGAGGACCACCCCGGGCCGCCGCCCACCCCGCCGCCGCTCCCCCACCGTCCGACCCCCGTCTCGCTCCGTGCACCCAGGGGCCCCATGATCCCACCCGCCGACCCGGCCCTGCCCGTACGGAACCACGGCGGTGACGCCCGGCGGTAGGCTCTCGCCAGGCAGGGAGGGGCGGACAATGGCCAAGGTCGTCTTCGTACACGGTGTCGCCAAGCAGTACCTCAGCGAGGACTCGCTGGCGCGGGACGTCGTTCCCGAACTCATGGGCGGCGCACGGCTGGCGGGCGGCCCCGTCCCCGAGCCGACGGACGTGGCCGTCGCCTTCTACGGTGACCTGTTCCGCCCCCGGGGCACCCGCGCGGGGTCCGAGCCGAACTACGACGCCTCGGACGTCGAGACCGAGGAGGAGTTCCGACTCCTCATGGCCTGGTGGGCGGAGGCCGCCCGGACGGACCCCGGCGTCCCGGCCCCGGACGAGACCGGTACCCGCGGGGCGGTCGGCTGGGCCCTCTCCCAGTCGCTCAGGATCCGCAGGGTCCGCGCAGCCCTCGACGCGCTCACCGGCGCCCGGTACCTGCGCGGCGTCCTGGATGCGGCGCTGATCGGCAGTCTGAAGCAGCTGGCGCGCTACTTCGAGGACGAGCGGATCCGCGAAGCGGCCCGTGCGCGGTTGGCCGCGCAGATCGGCTCGGACACCCGGGTGGTGGTGGCCCACTCGCTGGGCTCCGTCGTCGCCTACGAGACGCTGTGCCAGGAAGGCCGCCCCGACTGGGACGTCCGGATGCTCGTCACCCTGGGCTCGCCCCTCGGCATGGGCGCGCTCGTCCTCGACCGCCTCCGGCCCGAGCCCCTGGACCGCAAGGCCAGGTGGCCCAAGCCGCTCCGGGCCTGGACCAACATCGCCGACGCCACGGACATCGTCGCCGCCGTGCGGGAACTCCGCCCGGCCTTCGGCCCTCGGGTCACCGATGTCCCGGTGAACAACGGATCCCACATGCACGACGCGACCCACTACCTCACCGCGGTGGAGACCGGCCGGGCTGTCGCCGCAGGGCTGAAGTAGAAGGAGACCGGCCGGCCCCATGCGCTACCTGATCGCTGCCGGTACGTCCACGTACAGCGCCGGCGAACTGCCGTACCTCGCGCACGCCCTCGACGACGTCGAGCGGGTCGCCGAGTTCCTCACCTCTCCGGAGATGGGCTACACCCGGGTGCTCGCGGAGGTCTCGCGCGACCCGGTGTCCGCGGACTTCGAGGACGCTCTCTCCGACTGGTGCACGAGTGGCGAGCTCACCGCGGAGGACGTGGTGGTCGTGTACTACGCCGGCCACGGTGAGCAGCCGAACCCGGGCGCGCCGTACCGTCTCGCCTGCGCCGACAGCCGGTTCAGCCGGCCCCGTTCCTGGCTGTCGCCGCAGAACATGGCCGAGATCCTGGCGGCCTCGCCGCTGCGGAACGTCCTCTTCGTCATCGACTCCTGCCATGCCGCTCATGGCTCCACGGAGATCCAGGTCATGACGGACGGAATCGTCGCGTCGCGGCCTCGCGGCGACGACAACGGGGCCGGCACCTGGGTCCTCGCCTCCGCCCGTCACCGTGACCTCGCCGACGACGGCGCGTTCGTGTCCGGGTTCATCGAGGTGTGCGCGGCGGGCGACGGGCCGTCCCAGCGGTACCTCTCTCCTTCCGCGGTGGCGGCCAAGGTCAATCAGGCATTCCTGGCGGCGGGGGCGCGGCAGCGGGCCGCGTGCTCCTCGAACCACCAGGGCGCACAGCCACCGTTCTTCCCCAATCCCGGCTACGACCCGAGCGCGGAAGTCGGCGAGCGGGAGGAGACGGGCGACTCGTCCGACCTCTCTTCGCACTTCGAGCCCCGAGGGCGGGGCGTGGAGCACGTCCATGACCCGGGGTCGTACTTCACGGGCCGTCGCACAGCACTCAACCAGCTCTACGACGCCATGAACGGGCAAGGCGGGCAGGGGGCGCTGGTCGTCACCGCCTCACCCGGCTCCGGGAAGTCCGCCGTGCTGGGGCGTTTGGTGCTGGAGGGCCACTCCGACGCCTCCGCGAACGCCCGCCACCAGAGCCTGGAGGCGCTGGTAACGCGTCTGGCTGCGGCGGCTGATGTCCGAGCGACTGATCCGGCGGCCCTGCTCACGGCGCTCGCCAAGCGGCAGGCGCCGCTGCGCGTCGTGATCGACTCCCTCGACGAGGCCGGCCCGGCCGGCGACCGGGCCGAGGCGCGACGCATCGCCTGGGACCTGCTGCGTCCGCTCGGCGCCGTGCCGTGCGTGCGACTGGTCGTCGGGTCGCGTCGCGAACTGCTGCCGCACATCGGCGAGCAGGTCAACTCCATCGACCTGGACAGCGCGGAGTACGCGGACGACACGAGCACAGCGGAGTACGTGCGCCGCATCCTCGGAGACGCCGGTTCGCCGTACGCCGGTTTGGAGGAGCGGATCGGCGTCATCGCGGCCGAGGTCGCCCGGCGCGCTGGGCACTGCTTCCTGGTGGCACGCATGACGGCGAGCGCGCTGTTGCGCGGGGAGCTGCTGGACACGACTGTCCCCGGATGGGCGGAGATCCTCCCGTCGGATGTCGGTGGCGCCTTCGAGGCCTACCTGCGACGCATCCCCCAGCACCGTGCCGAGGCGGTGATGGCGCTCCTCACGGCACTGGCCTTCGGCGAGGGCCACGGACTGCCGCGCCGGATCTGGCTGCTGGTGGCCTCCCGGCTGTCGGGCATCCCACTGCGGGAGGCGGACATCGACGCGTTGGTGGAGGAGGACGGGTCGTACCTGACCTGGGCTGAGGTGTCGGGCACCAAGCACTTCCGCCTGTACCACCAGGAACTCACGGACTACCTGCGGCAACGTGCTCTCAAGGTCCGCGACCTCCAGGATGTGCAGGAGGGGTTCGTCGAGGTCCTGCTCGACCTGACACCCGGCCGGACCTGGGCACAGGCGCTGCCGTACGTGCGCCAGCACCTGGCCACGCACGCGGCGGCGGCCGGATCGATTCAGGGGCTCGTCGAGGACCCGGCCTTCGTCCTGGCCGCCGACCCGACCGGGCTGCTTCCGGCCGTGCGCCACCACTCGTGCGATCCGGTGCTGGCGATGGTGGTCGAGCGTTTCGTGGGTCTCGTTGGACCCCCTGACACCGACCGGGCTGCGCTACTGACATTCGCAGCCGAATCCAACGGGGCCATGGCCTTCGCCAGGCGAACAGAGGAGCTGTCTTCGTCAGTGCAGCGCGTCCGGATCGAAGCCAGGCCCGTCACTCCGCACCGCATCGTAGGCCGGCATCACGAGAGGACGTACTCAACCACGGCGATGACGGGCCGATGGCAGATCGACGACCTCGTATTGCCCGACAAGGACCGTGTGGTACTTGCGGTCGCCCTTGGGCAGTCCGATGTCTATGTCTGGATGATCGACACGCCCGCCGCCTCCGCAACACTCCTCCACCCCTCGCGCATTCGCGGCATGCGGGCGCTGCCCGCTCATACGGGCCACCCGCTTGCCGTCACCCTCGACGACCTGGGCGATCTGCGGCTCTGGAATGTCAGCGACCAGACCGTCGTCCACCACATCCGAGGTGAACGCTTCGATGAAATTCTGGATGCCGGCGAATTGAAAAACGGCACTTCCGTGGTGGTCTGCCGTTCTGAGGATCATGTAGTCGTCATCGACTCATCAGGCAGGACACTACTGAAGGAACCTTTCACCTCCAAGGGGCCGAATAACAGCACCACTGCCGCCCTTGTGTGGCATGGCAACGGTACGCCCCATCTCGTAGTGTGCGACTTCGAAGGCGGGAAGGTCATCGCCTACGCCGCCGACGAGGGTTGGCGCAGAAATGTCTTGTTGAGCAATCTACGAAAACCAAAGCTCCTTAACCGATCGACCCGGAAGCTCGGGTCTGCACTAGTTGCCATCTGGGAACCGGGCAGGAGACCCGGCAGTCCCGGATGTGTGAAGATTTTGGACTGTGGATCGGCTCAGATCGTGGCTGCAGACCGGAACTCGCATACCCAACCCCGCGGCAAATTCGTTCGACTCAAATCTCGCGATGTTGCTTTTGTAGCCTCTTCCTGGGAAGACACCATCATCTATTCAACCGGAACCGGCCAGGTCACCAGGGCCGGCACAGACGTCGACATCCATTCCCTGTTCACTCCGCTGACACCAGCCAGCGCGAGTGGCACATATGCCGTCGGCGCATCCTTTGGCGGCAGTGTAAACATCGTCGACTGCGAAAACGGATCATCCGCCGGAAGGGCCTTGCACGGCCATGAAGGCACGGTCTGCGGCCTCCACACACTTGCCTCACTCGACGCCCACTCACAGGATGTCCTAACCGTCAGCAACGACGGCACTGCCAGACTGTGGCATGTGCTTTTCGACGACCATCGAGTCGAACGATTCGCCGAGGACGACCAGGGAGGAACGGGCGACAAGGCGACAACGGTCCTCATTCACGGCTGGTCCGCCCGTTCTCGAGAGTTCGTCGTCGGCTCGTGGCATGGCCTCAGGTTGGTCGACAACGATGCGCTGGATCACAGCACACACACGCCGCTAGTCGCTCACCATCTGACCGACACGCACATGTCAGAGCTTGGAACTCAAACAGAAGGGGAGGACGGGACGCTCAACCTGCTGGGGAAGATCGAGGAAATCATAGACACAGCCGAGGAGTCTCACGCCAAGGCAATCTTCTCATGGCAACAACTCCACGCCGACGGGACAATTGAATGCACTCGGCCCGAAACCCTCGCCATGACCCCCTGGGAAACATCGTGTCACTTGATCCCACCGACTCTCCAACATCCCGGCACTCGACTGGTCGGATTCGATCCGGAGAACGGGCACATCTTTGCGGCGACATCCCCCAAGGCTCAAGTCGGCATTGACATCGCCCCTTGGGATATTGATATTGACTCAACAATGGTCTTTACCGCTGGATTTTCGGACCCCAGCGGCCATGCCATGCTGCTTGTCGCCGTTCGACAGGCGGCAACTTCCGGCGATTTTACAGCAAGCGGCTATTACACCCATGAAGATCTGCCCGGCGCCGACGCTGCTTCACGTGGATACCTGTGGGACACAACCTCTCGACAACCGGTTCACGGCAAGCCGATCATCCTGCCGGACAGAATAAAGTCGCTGGTACCGCATCACGGTGATTGCGGAACTCGTTATGTCGCCATGGCTGGTGCGGACGGTCGCGCAGCCGTTCTTGACCTGGAGTGCGGCGAAATCCATGCCGTGCACTCTGACCGACAGGTGACCGGCCGCCGCACACTTCGAAATGCCACCAACGGCCACGGATATTATCTCAGGTGGGCGGACACACAAACCGGCAAACCAGTCCTGGCATACATGGCCGGACTCGGTCGCGACGATACCGTCCTTTCCCCCGTCGTCATCTGGGACTCCGCCCACCCCGGAGCCCCCGCCCGCGAGCTCCCCGTCCGGGCGCGCCGGCTCCTCTGGACGGGCTTGGCCCCGAGCGGCGATTCCCTCCTCGCCATCAGCGACGAGTTCGGGATCAGGCTGTTCACCCTTCCCGATGCCGAGGAGGTGTGGTCGACCCCCCTCCCCGCTCTCGTCACCTCGCTCGCGGCCCGACCCCACAGCCCCCACCTCGACCTCGGTGTCGCCACCCAGCAGGGCGTGGTCCTGATCCGGCCCCGCCTCACCCCGTACTGGCAGCGGCGACTGTTGCAGAAGCCCTGAGGTCGCGCCCTACGCCCGGATGCGACGGAAGACCACGACCAGCAGGGCCAACGTGAGCGCCACCAGGATGCCGGCCTCGACGAGTTGGACGGGGACGAGGTGGTCGGCCGGGTGGTAGCGGAGCCAGGAGGCGGTGGCGCCGTCGCAGTCGGTGCTGAAGCTGAAGCCGCAGCTGCTGGTGCTGACGCGGGTGCCGTCGGGGAGGACGACGCCGCGGTCGAGAAGCCAGGAGTTGGTGGGGTGGGTGGTGCGCAGGGCGGCCACCCGGTCCACGGCCGGATAGAAGGAGGGGCGCGCCCAGAGGACGAGGCCGTGGGTGGCGGCGACGAGGGCGCCGGTGAGGAACATCGCGGGCAGGGTGCGGCGGACGAGTTGCCCGACGAGGACCCCGAGGATCAGGGCGAACAGGGACCACGCGATCGGGGCGAGGCCGAGGGCCGGGTAGGTGAAGAACTGGAACGGCGGGTCGAAGGCGACCGGGCCGTGCACGATGTCCGTCCACCACACCCAGGTCATCAGCACGGCGAGCACGCCGCTGGCGGCCAGGACGGCGAGGCCGGGGACGGCGAGGCGGACGGCCAGCCAGCGGATCGGGCTGACGGACTGCGCGCGGATCAGGCGGATGGTGCCGCGTTCGTACTCCTGGGCCAGCAGCGGGGCGCCGATGAACACGCCGATCAGCAGCGGGAGCGCGGTGACGGCGGGCTGGAGGACCTGGAGGTACCAGAAGTTCGGGTGGTCGATCTGCTGGAGGAGGTTCCAGCACTGGGGCCTGTCCCAGGTCTCGGGGTCGTAGCAGTCGGTCCGGCGCAGGTCGCTCACGATCCGGCTGCAGGCGATGTGGATCCAGAGGAGGTCGGCGACCGCCAGGATCAGCAGGGTGCCCAAGGTCCAGAGGAGGAGCCGGTTCTGGCGGAGTACCAGCCAGAAGAGCCCGCGCAGGCCGGGGGCCGCGGAGTCGACCGGAACGGCGGCGCGGTCGGGCAGGACGGTCGTGCTCATGCGGCCACCTCGTTCGGGTCGTTCGGGTCGTGCGGCTTGGCGGGTGCGCGGAGGTAGCCGAGCAGCAGGTCCTCCAGGCTCGGCCGCTCGCTCTCCCACGGGCCGTCCACCGGTTCGTCGGTGCGGACCAGGGCGATGGCCCGGCGGCCGCTGACGCGCTGCTCGACCACGGACCCGGCCGGGAGCACGGAACCCTGACCGGCCGGCCCGGTGAGCAGCCGGTGCCCGTCGAGGATCTCGTCCAGGTCGCCGGCCAGCCGGATGCGCCCGCCCTGGACGAGGAGCAGGTGGTCGATGACGCCGTCCAGTTCGGGGAGGATGTGCGAGGACAGCACGATGCCGGTGCCGCGCTCGGCGGCGGCCGACATCAGGGTGCCCATCAGCTGGTGCCGGGCGAGCGGGTCGAGGTCGGCCATCGGCTCGTCGAGCAGCATCAGGTCGGGGAGCTTGCCCAGGGCGAGGGCGAGGCAGACCCGGGTGCGCTGGCCGCCGGAGAGCGAACCGATCCGCGCCCTGGTGTTCAACTCGCCCTGTTCGACGATCTGTTGGGCCAAGCTCTCGTCCCACACCGGGTTGAGCTCGCGGCCCATCCGCAGTGTCTCGGCGACGGTGAGGCCCTGGTACAGCGGCTTGTCCTGCGGCACGTAGGCGACCCGGGCGCGCAGCTCGGGTGCGCCGGCGGTGGCGCCGAGCACCTGCAACCGGCCCTCGGTGGGCTTGAGTTGGCCGGCGGCGAGGGCGAGCAGGGTGCTCTTGCCCGCGCCGTTGGGCCCCACCACGCCGCAGATCCGCCCGGCCGGGACGGTGACGTCGCAGTCGCGCAGGGCCCAGCCGCTTTGGTACTTCCTGCCGAGGCCGGTGGCCTCCAGGGCAGATTCCAGGCCCGCTTCCTGCGCGGCCCCCAGCACGGGCGCCGACGCGGGCGCCGTGGTCGTCGGGTCGTCCACCCGGTCCCCCACTGTTCTCGGTTCGGTGTTGCCGGGGAGGCTCAGGCCCCGGTGTCGGAGTCCACGGCTCCGGAGCCGGCCCCGGTGCCGGAGACCCCGGTGTCGAAACGCTGCTCCAGGACGGAGGCCATCAGCGCGGCGATGTCCTCGCGCTCCAGTCCGGCCCCCCGGGCCTGGTCCACCCACCCGACCAGGTCCGCGCGCAGCGGCCCGTCCGCCGCCGCCTCCGGCCGGGCGAGCGAGCGCCGGACGAAGGTGCCGAGCCCCGGGCGGGGTTCGACCAGCCCTTCGCGTTCGAGTTCGCGATAGGCCTTCAGCACGGTGTTGGGGTTGATCGCGGTCAGCTCGACCACCTCACGGGCGGTCGGCAGCTTGTCCCCGGGCTGGAGCAGTCCGAGCCTCAGGGCCTGCTTGGTCTGCTGCACGATCTGCTGGTAGGTGGAGACGCCGCTGCGCCGCTCGATGCGGTACTCGATCACCCGCGTTTTCAGCCTTTCACTAGTTCAATAGTGGAATAGTGGCCCACTGCGGCGCTCGGGTCAAGCTGGACCCGGGGGTCCCTTACGGGGGCTCTCAGGGACGGTGCAGCAGGAGCAGGCCGTCCTGCTCGACCAGCGGCAGGTAGCCGCGCTCCCGGTAGACGGCCAGCATCCGGGCGGTGTCGGCGGTGGCGCACGGGGACTGCACGCTCGGGTCGCGCAGGTCGACGGCCACCCACTGCGGTCCGGGCCCACCGGCGCCTGGCACACCAGGGTGACCTCCGCCCGGCCGGTGAGCTGGGCCGCCAGCCGGTTGGAGGCGGCCACGGTGGCGTCGTCGGGTATCCGGCGGAGCAGCGCCCGGGTCTCGGTGAGCCGGGGCGAGGTGCGCCAGGCTTCGGGCATCACCACCTCGTGCAGCGGGTAGAGCGGCAGCGTCACGGCGGTCACCAGGGCGCTGACGACGAGCGCGCGCCTGGCACGACTCGCGTCAAGACGGCGCAGGACGTCCACGAGGGCCGCGAGCGCGATCGGCATCAGCACCGCGCTGTAGTGGTAACTGACGCCCCAGTAGTGCGAGTTGGACGACAGCAGCCGCCAGGCGAGGGTGGGCACGCAGAGCAGGAGGAGCGGCGAGCGCACGCCGGCGAAGCCGGCGGTGGCGGCGAGCAGGAACAGCAGCAGCCACTTGACCGGCGGCCAGCCGAGCTGCAGCGGCAGCACCCAGAGCGAGGGCTGCCCGCCGCCGTCCAGTTGCCGCCAGTAGTCGAAGCCCCCGCTCGGGTTGAACGCCGGCAGCACGACGAGCACGGTGAGCGCGGTCGCGGCGAGGCCGACGGCGGCGAGGGCGAGCCCGGGCAGCGGACTGCGGTGCCGCTCCCGGCGGGCCTGCCAGGCGATCAGGGCGCCGACGGCGGCCACGGTCAGCCCCAGGTCCTCCTTGACCAGCAGCAGCGGCAGCGACCAGAGCGCGGCGGCGAGCGGTCGGCGCCGGCCCAGTGCGGTGGCGGCGAAGGCGAGCAGCGGGACGGCGAAGGCGATCTCGTGGAAGTCGTCGGCCGCCGCCCGGACGATCCCCCAGGAGGCCCCGGTGGCGCAGCCGACGAGCAGCGCCACCCGCGGCCCGGCCACCTCGTGGGCCCAGCGGGTCAGCGGGACGACGGCCGACGCCATCAGCAGCGCCTGGGCGATCACGAGGGTGAGCGGACTCGGGAAGGCCCGGTAGACGGGGGCGAGGACGGCGATCAGCGGGTGGAAGTGGTCCCCGAGCAGGTGGTAGCCGGGCCCCTTGAGCGGCACGATCGGCGCCTGCCCGTGGGCGTACGCCCGGACGGCCTGCTCGAAGATGCCCAGGTTGTAGGCCTTGGTGAGGCCACGCCGGTGCCGGTTGACGGCGACGCAGGCGTACAGCGCGGCGAACCCGGCCGCCAGGCCCCAGGCGAGCACGGCAGGGCGGCGGGCGAGGAGGGTCGCGAACCGGGCGGATGACGCGGGCGGGGTGGACGACGCGGGAGGAAAGGCTCGGGGCGGGGAGGCGGGATCGGAAGCAGGAGCGGAAGCGGGCGCGGACGGGGAAGCGGGCATCAGCAAAGTACCCTTTCACTATTTGATTAGTGGAAGGGTGGTGGAAGCCCGAAGCGGCCGTCAAACCCGGTCGGACGACGACGACCGGGCCTTCGGCGTGCCCTCAGGAGCCCTCGATCCGACTCACTCCGCCCAGTCGGAGCCCCTGATCACCTCCACGAAGTCGCCGCGCTCGAAACCGGGCACGAAGTGCGCGAGCACGTCCGCCTTGACGTTGCCGAAGGTCGTGTCCGGGCGGCCCTTGATGCCGTCGGTGAACGCCGCCAGGATGCGGTTCTTGAAGTCGGGCCGCGGATGGGCGGCGACCACGGCGGCACGCTGCTCCTCGGTGAGGGCGTGGTAGCCGATGCCCAGGACGTCCAGCTCCACCCCCCGGGTGACCAGGGCGACCTCCGGCGCCATGTGCAGCGGGATCTCCGGGGTGGTGTGCAGCGCGATGGCCGTCCAGACCCGCTGCGCCGGCTCGCCGGTGATGCCGTGGGCCACCAGGAAGCGGCGGGCCTCGTCGGCCCCGTCGATCTCGAACCGCTGGTCGGTCCGGGCGAAGCGGCCGGTGAGGCCGAGGTCGTGGAACATCGCGCCGACGTACAGCAGCTCCGGGTCGAACTCCAGCCCCTGCTCGGCGCCGCGCAGCGCCCCGAACAGGAACACCCGGCGCGAGTGGTCGAACAGCAGGGGCGAGGCCGCCTCCCGCACCAGTTCGGTCGCCTCACGGGCCAGGGCGCTGTCCGGGATGCGCACGCCCGCGATCGTCTCGTTCGTCATGACTTCCTCTGCTTTCGGGGCCGTTCGGTTGACTCCTCCACCCTCGCCCGGTGGCGTAGGCTGCCGCCATGTCCGTACAGACACCTGTACCTCGGATTCGGACATGACGCGCCAGGTCGCCTTCCTCGTGTTCGACGGGGTGACGCTGCTCGACGTCAGCGGTCCGCTGGAGGTCTTCCACCAGGCCGGCCGGCTCGGCCACCCGTACGGGACCCTCCTGGTCTCCCCTTGCGGGGGCACCGTCACGGCCTCCAACGGCGTGGCCCTGGCGGACACCGCCGCACCGCAGGACGCCGACGCGCCCCTCGACACGCTGGTCGTCGCCGGAGCCGACCACCTCGCCACCCGGGGCCCCGACGAGCACCTGCTCTCCGCCGCGGACGGCCTCGCCGGGCGGGCGCGGCGGGTCGCCTCGGTGTGCAGCGGCGCGTTCGTGCTCGCCGCGCTGGGGCTGCTCGACGACCGCCGGGCCACCACCCACTGGCGCCACGCCCCCGCCCTCGCGCTCCGCCACCCCCGGGTGCGGGTCGAGCCCGACGCCCTGCACATCCGGGACGGCCGGTACCACACCAGCGCCGGCATCAGCGCGGGCATCGACCTGGCCCTCGCCCTGGTCGAACACGACCACGGTGCCGAGACCGCCCGTGCCATCGCCCGCGAGCTGGTCGTCTTCATGCAGCGCCCGGGCGGCCAGTCGCAGTTCTCCACCGCCCTGGCCACCCCGCCCGCCCGCAGCGACCTGCTGCGCACACTCACCGACGCCGTCCTCGCCGACCCGGCCGCCGAGCACACCCTGCCCGCGATGGCCGCCACCGCCGCCGTCAGCCCCCGCCACCTGACCCGGCTCTTCCAGGCCGAGCTGCACACCACCCCCGCCCGCTGGGTCGAGCGCGTCCGCCTCGACCGCGCCCAACAGCTGCTCCTCGACGGCCACGGCGTCACCGCCGCCGCCCGGCTCAGCGGCCTGGGCAGCGACGAGACCCTGCGCCGCGCCTTCGCCCGCCGCCTGGGCACCACACCGACCGAGTACCGCAACCGCTTCGCCACCACCAGCGACCTGGGCACCTGAACACCCGACGGGCTCCCCGCGACAGGCGCTTGACCTTGACGCTGCGTCAGGGTCGGAGGCTTGCCGCATGACGAACGAGAGCACTCCCTCCACTGCGCTCCACCCCCCGGTCGGCGGGTTCCAGGAGATCGACGGCCGCCGCCTCTACCTGCACCGCCAGGGCACGGGCGGACCGGCCGTCGTCCTCCTGCCCGGCGCGAGCGCCATCGGACTGGACTACTTCGGTGTCCAGCAAGGGGTTTCGCAGTTCACCACCGCCGTGGTGTACGACCGTGGCGGCACCGGCTACAGCGACGAGGCCGCGCTGCCGCGCACCGCCACCGAGGTCGCGGCCGAACTGCACGCACTGCTGCGTGCCCACGGCGTTCCCGGCCCGTACGTCCTGGTCGCGTGCGCGCGGGAGCGGATCTGCCCGACGTCCCGGTGATCGCGCTCACCCCGCTGGGTGTCGACCCCGGCCAGCAGGCGCTGATGTCGGAGGAACTCCTCCAGGCGATGCACGACGGCAAGACGCGGCTGTACGCGGACATGGTGGACCGGGTCTCGAACGGGGAGCAGCGCATCCTCTCCGACACCGGGCACAGCCAGTTCGTCTTCGAGCGCGTGGACGCCGTGGTGCAGGCGGTCCGCGACGTCGTGGACCGCGCGGGCCGCGCCTGGACTCGGCCCGGCCACACTCGCCGACGGAACCGGAGCGAACGGTGCTCACGATCAGTCGACTCGCGGCAACCGCAGGCGTGACCGTGCGCACCGTCCGCCACTACCACCAGGTCGGACTGCTGCCCGAGCCCGAGCGCGACGCCTCCGGCTACCGCCGTTACAGCGCGCAGGCCGCGGTGGACCTCATCCGGATCAGGCCCCTCGCCGACGCCGGGGTTCCGCTGGCCCGGATCGACGCGCTGCCGCACGCACAACCCGAGGAGTTCGCCGCCGCCCTCACCGGCCTCGACGCCGAACCGGAGCGACGGATCGACCAACTCACCGAGCACCGCCGCCGGATCGCCGACCTGGCGAGCGGCTCGCCCTGCCGTCCGAGGTGGTCGCCATCCTGGACCGGATGCGCGCGCTCGGGGTCAGCGAGCGATCCGTACGACTCGAACGCGACACCTGGATCCTGCACCAGGCCCTCGACCCGGAGGCCATGCGCCAGGGCATCCGGGAGAAGAACGCCAGCTTCGACGACCCCGAGACGATGCGGCTGTTCCTCCTCTGCGACCAGTCGCTCGACTGGGAACCGGACGATCCACGCGTGGACCGGCTGATCGACGACCTGGACGCCTGGGAGGCCGCCCACGGGCGGGACAGCAGCCGGCCCGGGAACCAGGCGGTGATCTTCTCCCGGATCGCCGAGGCCTCGCCGACCTGGCAGCGCATCCTCGACGTGCTCGCCCACCTCGCCCAGCAGCGCCGCCTCGCCCAGCAGTGCAGCCCCGCCGAACAGTGCAGCCCCGCCGAACCACGCCGCTCCACCGCACCCCGCGGGACCGCCGGATCGCGCCGCCCCGTCGAGCAGCGCCGGACCGCCGGCCCGGCACGGAAGCGTTGACGTCTGATTCACGCCAGCCCAACCCCCGGTCGGCTTGGTGGACTTCGGGTCACACACCCGCCGCCCACCGACAGGACCTCCGGCATGCCGACCGGCACCACCCTCAACCCCGCACCGCCCGCCCCGAAGCGCCGCCCCCGGGGCGGCGGCACGCTCGCCGTCCTCGCCGTGACGACCGGCGTCTTCTCCATCGTCACCACCGAGATCCTTCCGATCGGCCTGCTGACCCCGATCGGCGCCACCTTCCGGATCTCCGCCGGCACGGCCGGGCTGATGATGACCCTGCCGGGCATCGTCGCCGCGGTGGCCGCACCCGTGGTGACCGTCGCGACCAGGCGCGCGGACCGGCGGACCATGCTCTGCGCACTGCTGCTGGTCCTCACCCTCGCGGACCTGCTCAGCGCGTTCGCCCCCGCCTACTGGGCGGTGCTGACCGCCCGGATCGCCCTCGGGCTGGTCATCGGGGCGTTCTGGTCGATCGGTTCCGGGCTCGCCCCGCGCCTCGTCCCCGAGCACCGGCAGGCCCGGGCCAACACGCTGATCTTCTCCGCCGTCCCGCTCGGCTCGGTGCTCGGCGTACCGGCGGGGGTGTTCCTCGGCTCGCTGGCCGGCTGGCGGGCCGCCTTCCTCGCGATGGCCGCGCTGACCCTGCTCGCCCTGGTCGCCCTCCTGCGGTCGCTGCCGCCGCTGCCCCCGCTGACCGTCACCGGGCTGGGCGTGCTGCGCGGCCTGCTGGCCGGACGGGGCACCCGTACCGGCATCGCCGTGACCTTCCTGATCGTGCCGGCCCACTTCGGCAGCTACACCTACGTCACCCCCTTCCTCACCGACACCACCCACGCCGGCACCGGCCTGATCACCGCCCTGCTCCTCGTCTACGGCGCCGCCGGGCTGCTCGGCAACGTCCTGGCCGGCGGCCGGGCGGCCGGGGCACTGCGGCCGGTGTTCGGTGCGGCGGCCCTCCTGCTGGCCGGCGCGGCGCTGCTGCTGCCGCTACTGGGCACCGGTGGTCCGGGCGCCGCCATCCTGCTGACGCTCTGGGGCGTGGCGTACGGCGCCGTCCCGGTCTGCTCCCTCACCTGGTTCCTCGCCGCGGCCCCGCACGCCCCGGAGGGCGCCGGCGTGGTGTTCACCTCGGCGTTCCAGGCCGCCTTCTCGACCGGCGCGCTGACCGGCGGCGTGGTGGTGGACCACTCCTCCCCCGGCACCGTCATGCTGCTCGGCGGGACGGTCGCCCTGCTCGCCGCGGCCGCCGTGTGGCGGTACGGCCACCGGATCCGGCCCGAGCCGGCGCCGTGACGCGACCCGACGCCGTGACACGGTTGGCACCCGTGGGCCGGCCAAGGCCCTCACCCGGTCGGCGCCCTGACACACCTGCGGCCGGGCTCTGGCCGTCCGCACCGTCCGTGGTGAGAATGCCGGGGTGCCGTCGGCCCGGCCGCCCAACAGCGGGGCGGGCAGGCGGCGCCGCCGGCCGGGACGGTCCCGGGCGGCCGAGGGCGGAAGGACGGCGAGCGGGATGGACCAGACGTTCCACGGGCGGTTCGGCGACTACCAGAACGAGATCTACCTGCACGGACTCGACGGCGTGCTGCCGACGATGCCGATGACCTTCGCCGAACTGGAGGCGCGGGCGAGCACGGCGCTGTCGCCCTCGATCCTCTCCTACGTCGCGGGCGGGGCGGGCGACGAGTCCACCCAGCGTGCGAACGTCGCCGCCTTCGGGCGGTGGGGCCTGGTGCCGCGGATGATGGTCGGCGCGAGCACGCGGGACCTGTCGGTGGAGCTGTTCGGCCTGCGACTGCCGACCCCGCTGTTCATGGCGCCGATCGGGGTGATCGGCCTGTGCGCGCAGGACGGCCACGGGGACCTGGCCAGCGCCCGCGCCGCCGCCCGGACCGGCGTGCCGATGGTCGCCTCCACGCTGACGGTCGATCCGCTGGAGCAGGTGGCCGCCGAGTTCGGCGACACCCCCGGCTTCTTCCAGCTCTACACCCCCACCGACCGGGCGCTGGCCGAGAGCCTGGTGCACCGGGCGGAGGCCGCGGGCTACCGGGGCATCGTCGTCACCCTGGACACCTGGGTCACCGGCTGGCGCCCGCGCGACCTGGCCACCGCCAACTTCCCGCAGCTGCGCGGCCACTGCCTGGCCAACTACACCTCCGACCCGGTGTTCCGCGCCCGCCTCGCCAAGGCGCCGGAGGAGGACCTTCAGGCGGCCGTCCTGGAGTGGGCAGGCGTCTTCTGCAACCCACTGACCTGGGACGACCTGCCCTGGCTGCGCTCGCTCACCGACCTGCCGATCCTCCTCAAGGGCATCTGCCACCCCGAGGACGTGCGCCGTGCCAGGGACGGCGGCGTCGACGGCATCTACTGCTCCAACCACGGCGGCCGCCAGGCCAACGGCGGCCTGGCCGCCCTCGACCTGCTCCCCGACGTGGTCGCGGCCGCCGACGGTCTGCCCGTCCTCTTCGACTCCGGCATCCGCTCGGGCGCCGACGTCGTCAAGGCACTCGCCCTCGGCGCGACCGCCGTCGGTGTGGGCCGCCCGTACGCCTACGGCCTGGCCCTGGAGGGCACCGACGGCATCGTCCACGTACTGCGCTCCCTGCTCGCCGAGGCCGATCTCCTGATGGCCGTCGACGGCTATCCCACCCTCGCCTCCCTCCGCGCGGACGGCGCCCTGCGCCGGACCTGACGCGGGACCAGTCCGCGGTGTCCACCCGCAACCGGTGGGGCTTGCCGGGGCATTCGGGACGGCCCTACGCTCGAACGGCACAAATCGGGTCCGTACGTTCCCGCACGCTGGGAGGTCCGCCATCATCCGCGTCCTGCTGACCGCCTTCGAACCGTTCGGCCGCGATCCCCTGAATTCGTCCCTGGAGGCGGGCCGGCTGGTCGCCGCCGGTCCGCCGGCCGGAGTGGCCCTGGAGTTCGCCGGGCTGCCCTGGGTGTTCGGCGACTCGATCACCGAACTGCGCCGGGCGGTGGCCCGGTTCGAGCCGGACCTGGTCATCGCCACCGGTCAGGGCGGCAACCGCCCTGACCTCACGGTCGAGCGGGTCGCGATCAACCTCGACGACGCCGTCCGGGCGCCCGACCGGAAGGGCAACCAGCCGGTCGACCAGCCGGTCGTGCCGGACGGCCCGGCCGCGTACTTCTCCTCCCTGCCGGTGAAGGCCTGCGTGGAGGCGGTCCAGCAGGCCGGCATCCCGGCCACCGTCTCGCACACCGCCGGCACCCACCTCTGCAACCACGTCTTCTACGGGCTGGCGCACCTGATCGCCACCGAACGCCCGGAGCTGCGCGGCGGGTTCGCACGCCTGCCGTACCTGCCGAGCCAGGCATCCGGCCGGGAGAAGAGCGCGTCGATGTCGGCGGAGACGGCGGCCGAGGGCATCCGCATCCTGATCCGCAGCGCCGTGGCCGCCCTCCACTCACCGCCCGTCGGCACGGCGCCCGCAGCGCGCCGACGGACCTGGCTGTCCCGCCGGAGCGTCTGACCCCCGAGACGTCGGGCGGGGTGCTGGTGACGGCCCGTCGGTCCCCCAAAACGCGAAGAACCCCCATCCGGGTCCCGGATGGGGGTTCTTTCTGAAGAATTGTTCGGCGGCGTCCTACTCTCCCACAGGGTCCCCCCTGCAGTACCA
>NZ_JBHVFE010000007.1:0-58630 GCF_042801945.1 Kitasatospora sp. NPDC057542 | reverse complement strand
CGGTAAGCGGCCCCTTTGTCGTGCTCGCCCGAGGGTGTTCAGTACCGGCCGGCCGGTCGGAATGTTGAACTCCGGATAACGATTTGATGCGCGTGGGGCGGGGGGGATTTACAGTGAATACCTGTACAATTTTACATATTAAATTAGCGGGGTTCTGGAGGGGGGTTCCGAGGGGCCCGCTCCGGAGGAGGTCGCGTGACGACCGTCACGCGACCTGTCGCTTGTGGTCTAGACCTAGCCGGGGTATGGGGCCAACGGTCAAAAGCAAGAGGCCCGGAACCTGACGGTTCCGGGCCTCTCGCACTGCGGCGATCCCGACGGGACTTGAACCCGCGACCTCCACCTTGACAGGGTGGCGAGCTAACCAACTGCTCCACGGGACCAGATTCTTCTGATCTCGTTCACTCGCTTGCCGCGCTGCGAACAAGACAGATCGTAGCCCATGGTGGGCCCCCAGGTCGAACTGGCTCCTGAAGGCCCATCCGCAGCTCAGGGCGCCGCCCGGTCAGAGGGTCGCCCGCGCCGCCTCCATCGCCTTCACGATCCGCTTCTCCGAGACCGGGCTCGGCGTGCCCAGCGACTGGGCGAAGAAGCTGACCCGCAGCTCCTCGATCATCCAGCGGATCGCCCGCACCTCCGCGGACGGCTGGTGCCCGGCCGGCACCGCCGCCAGCAGCTCCCCGTACGCCTGCTGCACCTGCTGCACCTTCAGCAGCTGCTGGGCGTCCCGCTGCGGGTGGTTGGGCAGCGCCTCCAGGCGGCGGTCCACCGCCAGCAGGTAGCGCTTGAGGTCCGGCAGCCGCTGCCAGCCGGCGGCCGTCACGAAGCCCGGGTGCACCAGCGAGGCCAGGTGCAGCCGGATGTCGTTCACCGCGTTCAGCAGCACCGGGCTGCTCACCGTCTTCAGCCGGGTCGAGGCCTTGTGGAAGGCGATCAGCGCGGTGGCCGTCTTCAACGTGGTGTCCGCGGACAGGTCGTAGAGGTCCGCGCGCACCGTGTCGTGCAGCTTGCCGAAGGCCGCCTCGTCCCAGGCCGGGCCGCCGGCCAGGGTCATCAGCCGGTCCGTCGCGGCGGCCACGACGTCCTCGAACAGGGCGCCGATCGAGCCGTGCGGGCTGTGCGAGAGCGCCAGCTTCGCCTGGTTGCCCAGCCGGCCCTGGATCGACTTGGCCGGGGAGTTGGTGGTCAGCATCAGCAGCCGCCGCGTCCCCTCCCACATCGACTGGGCCTGCGCCTCCGGGGTGTCGAACAGCTTGACGCCGACCGACTGGCCCTCGTCCACCAGGGCCGGGTAGGCGCGCATCGAGTGGCCGCGCGAGCGCTGCTCGAAGGTGCGCTGGAGCACCGGCAGCGAGGCCGGCCAGGCGGTCAGCCCGCTCTGCTCGATGCCCTGGCCGGAGGCGGCCGAGGAGAGCGTCTCCTTGAGCTTGGGCTTGAGCTTCAGCCGCAGCTCCTCCAGGTCCTTGGACTCGGCGAGCCTGCGGCGCCCGTCCACCACCCGGAAGGTCACCTTGAGGTGGTCCGGCACCCGCTCGTCGTCCCAGGCCTCCGGCGGCACGGTGACCGCCGTCAGGCGCTTCAGGGCGTGCTCCAGGGCCGGGAGCAGCGGCTCCTGGCGGTCCTTCACCGCGCGCAGCGCCGCCCGGGCGAAGTCCGGCGCCGGAACGAAGTTGCGCCGGATCGCCTTCGGCAGCGACTTGATGTACGCGGTGACCAGCTCCTCCCGCAGACCGGGGATCTGCCAGTCGAAGCCCTCCGCGGTGACCTGGTTGAGCACCGGCAGCGGGATGTGCACGGTCACGCCGTCCGCGTCGCTGCCCGGCTCGAACTGGTAGGTCAGCTTGAAGCTGAGCTTGCCCTGCTGCCAGTGGTCCGGGTAGTCGGCCTCCGTGACGCCGTCCGCGGAGTCGTTGATCAGCATCGACTTCTCGAAGTTCAGCAGGTCCGGCTGCTCGTGCCGGGCCTTCTTCCACCAGGAGTCGAAGTGCCGGGTGGAGACGATCTCGTCGGGCAGCCGGGCGTCGTAGAAGTCGAACAGGGTCTGGTCGTCCACCAGGATGTCCCGGCGGCGGGCCCGGTTCTCCAGCTCCTCGACCTCGCCGAGCAGCTTGCGGTTCTCCGCGAAGAACCTGTGGTGGGTCTCCCAGTCGCCCTCGACCAGCGCGTTGCGGATGAACAGCTCGCGACAGAGCTCCGGGTCGATCCTCCCGTAGTTGACCTTGCGCTGGGCGACGACCGGCATCCCGTAGAGGGTCACCTTCTCGTACGCCAGCACCGCGCCGGCCTTCTTCTCCCAGTGCGGCTCGCTGTAGCTGCGCTTGATCAGGTGGCCGGCCAGCGGCTCGACCCACTCCGGCTCGATCCTGGCGTTGATCCGCGCCCAGAGCCGGGAGGTCTCCACCAGCTCTGCCGACATCACCCAGCGCGGCGGCTTCTTGAACAGGCCGGAGCCGGGGAAGACGGCGAACCGGGCGCCGCGTGCGCCGCCGTACTCACGCTTCTCCACGTCGTACAGGCCGATGTGGGAGAGCAGGCCGGCCAGCAGCGACTGGTGGATCCGGTCGGCGTCCGGTTCGGCGTCGGGGTGCGGCTCCTCGATCGTCACGCCCAACTGCTTCGCGACGGTGCGCAGCTGGGTGTAGATGTCCTGCCACTCCCGTATCCGCAGGTAGTTGAGGAACTCCGACTTGCACATCCGGCGGAAGGCCGAGGAGGAGAGCTCCCGCTGCTGCTCCCGGACGTAGCGCCACATCGCCAGGTAGGAGAGGAAGTCGGAGGTCTCCGAGGTGAACCGGCGGTGCCGGTCGTCGGCGGCCTGGCGCTTCTCGGCCGGGCGTTCGCGCGGGTCCTGGATGGAGAGCGCGGCGGCGATCACCATGACGTCGCGGACGCAGCCGTTGCGGTCCGCCTCCAGCACCATGCGCGCCATCCGCGGGTCCACCGGGAGCTGGGCGAGCTTGCGGCCGAGCTGGGTCAGGCGCTTGCGCGGGTCCTTCTCGTCCGGGTCGAGCGCGCCCAGCTCGTGCAGCAGGTGGATGCCGTCCTTGATGTTGCGCGAGTCCGGCGGGTCCAGGAACGGGAAGGCGGCGATGTCGCCGAGGCCGGCCGCGGTCATCTGGAGGATCACCGAGGCCAGGTTGGTGCGCAGGATCTCGGCATCGGTGAACTCGGGGCGGGAGAGGAAGTCCTCCTCCGAGTAGAGCCGGATGCAGATGCCGTCCGAGGTGCGGCCGCAGCGGCCCTTGCGCTGGTTGGCGCTGGCCTGGCTGATCGCCTCGATCGGCAGCCGCTGCACCTTGGTGCGGTGGCTGTAGCGGGAGATCCGGGCGGTGCCCGGGTCGATCACGTACTTGATGCCGGGGACGGTGAGCGAGGTCTCGGCCACGTTGGTGGCCAGCACGATCCGACGGCTGCGCGAGCGCTGGAAGACCTTGTGCTGTTCGGCCGAGCTGAGCCGCGCGTACAGCGGCAGGATCTCGGTGTTCTTCAGCTTCAGCCGGCCGAGGGCGTCGGCGGTGTCGCGGATCTCGCGCTCGCCGGAGAGGAAGACCAGGATGTCGCCCGGGCCCTCGGCCTGGAGCTCCTCGGCGGCGTCGCAGATCGCCTGGATCTGGTCCCGGTCGCGGTCGGCCTCGTCCGCCTCGTCGTCGATGTCGTCGACGACCGGCCGGTAGCGGACCTCCACCGGGTAGGTGCGGCCGGAGACCTCGACGATCGGGGCGTCGCCGAAGTGCCGGGCGAAGCGCTCCGGGTCGATGGTCGCGGAGGTGATCACGACCTTGAGGTCCGGGCGGCGGGGGAGCAGCTGCTTGACGTAGCCGAGGATGAAGTCGATGTTGAGGCTGCGCTCGTGCGCCTCGTCGATGATCAGGGTGTCGTACTGGTGCAGGTCGCGGTCGGTCTGGATCTCCGCGAGCAGGATGCCGTCCGTCATCAGCTTGACCAGGGTGTCCTGGCCGACCTGGTCGGTGAACCGGACCTTCCAGCCGACCGCCTCGCCGAGCGGGCTGTCCAGCTCCTCGGCGACCCGCTCGGCCACCGTGCGGGCGGCGATCCGGCGCGGCTGGGTGTGGCCGACCAGGCCGCGCACGCCACGGCCGAGCTCCAGGCAGATCTTCGGGATCTGGGTGGTCTTGCCGGAGCCGGTCTCGCCCGCGACGATCACCACCTGGTGGTCCCGGATCGCCGCCAGGATCTCGTCCTTCTTCTGGCTGACCGGGAGCTCGGCCGGATAGCCGATCCTCGGGACGGACTGCCGGCGCCGCTCGACGGCCAGCTCGGCGCGGTCGATGTCGGCGGCGATGTCGGCGGCGATCTTCTGCCGGGCCTCGGGCTTGCGGACCCGACGGGCCCCCTCCAGCCGGCGCCCGATCCGCACCTGGTCGCGCAGGGTCAGCTCGGGCAGGCGGGCGGCCAGCTCACCGATTCCGGGCCCCTCGGTGGGTGCGGTGGCGGACTGGACTGCGGGAGAACTCACTGCGGGCATCCCTCTAGGTTCGCAAGGAGGCACGGCGGAGCGCACCTCGGTTTTCGAGCCCCTCCAGTGTCACAGCCGTCGGCGGCGAATCGCGAACGACGGGCAACGGTTCGCGGCCGTCCCGGGCTCCGGGAGGTTGAGGAGGTGCTCATGGGAGCCCACAAGACCGCCCGGGACGAGGAGTTCCGGACGTTCGTCGGCAGCGCGTGGTCACGGCTGCTCAGGACGGCGTACCTGCTCGCGGGTGACCGGCACGGCGCCGAGGACCTGGTCCAGCAGGCGCTGGAGCGGGCGTACGCGGCCTGGAGCAGGGTGCGTACGGCGGACGATCCGTACGCCTACGTGCGCCGGATCGTGATCAACGAGCACGCCAGACGGTTCCGGCGGCGGGTGGTCGAGTACCCGGTCACCGCGTTCCCGGACCGGCCCGCGCCGCACGGCGCCGACCCGGACGACCGGGCCGTGCTGCTCGCCGCGCTCGCCACCCTGCCGCCGCGCCAGCGCCAGGCCGTGGTGCTGCGGTACTGGGAGGACCTCAGCGAGACCCAGACCGCGGCGGCGATGGGCTGCTCGGTCGGCACGGTGAAGAGCCAGGCGGCCAGAGGGCTGGCCAAACTCCGCGGGGTCTCCTCACTCATCGGACTGACGAGCATCGAAGGGGCGAGATGAACAACGAGTTCCTGCTTGGGGGCACGGCGACCGGCGACGAGTCGGCGGCCGTGCGGGCCCTGGGAGAACTGGCCGGGAGCGTCGACACCGGAGCGGTCCCGTACGACCGGCTGGTCGCCGGAGGCCGGCGGCGGCTGCGTCGCCGGAGGCTGCTGACCGCCGGGGTGGCGGCGGTGCTGGTCGCCGGAGTCGCCGGCGGTACGGCGGTGCTCGGCGAGCGCGGCCGGGCGGCTGTCTCGACCGTGGTGGTGGCGGCCTCGACCCCGGCCTCCGCGCCGGCCGCCACCCCGAGCGCACCCGTCGCCCGGGACCCGTTCACTCCCACCCGGGTCAAGGTCGCCGAAGGTACGGCGAACGGCCACACCTGGCAGGCCTGGGCCGCGCTGTGGCCGGTCGCCCCCACCAAGGAGGACGCCCTCAAGCAGGCCCGACTGATCCGGGCGGAGCGGTACGCCGCCAACCCGGAGGTGAAGCCGGTCGTCCCGAAGGACGCCGAGAGCAACTGGGACCCGCGCATCGACGAGGTGAACTACTACTTCACCGTGGACGGCAAGCGGCAGGTCGACGACTCCCTGCACGCGGTCTCCGCCCCGGGCGGGTTCCCGGGCGCCGTCGGCGGCGCCTCGCTCGGCCTCCACCACGACTCGGGCGTCCCCGCGGTGGTGATCGAGGGGGTCCAGGCCGAGGTCGCGAAGGTCGTGGTCACCTGGAAGACCGGCGGCACCACCGAGGCGGTGCCGGTCGCGGTCGGGGACTCCCCGTTCCGCTACTACGCCCTCGTGGCGAAGCCGGGCACCGACGCCGCGACCGTCACCTACTACAAGGCGGACGGTTCGGTGGAGCGCACCACCGACTCCTGGCTCCGGACCTCCTGAGCCGGCGGCGGCCGGCGCGGCCGCTTCGGCCGTCGTGGGCGGTCGTCACGGGTGGAGCGCGGCCTGGTCGGCGTCCGGGAGCCAGTCGCGGGCCGGGTCGTACTCCAGCCACCGGTTGCGGGCCGCCTCGGTGGTGAACGCCCGCAGCAGATCGTCGAGTCGGGGGTGATGGTCGGTGGCCGGGCCGGTGCGCCAGAGGAGCGACCAGGCGTAGAGCGGGGTCGGGTCCGCCAGCGGGACGGTGCGGACGCCCGGGCGCCCGGGGAGCGGGCCGTCGGCGGGGACGAGGGAGAAGCAGGCCGGGTCGGTGCGGACCTGCTCCACGAAGTGCTCCAGGCCCAGGTTGGTCGAGCCGACCCGGTGGGAGATCCCGAACCGGGCGGCGAAGCGGGTGAGGAAGTCCAGCCGGTCCACCGCGGCCGGGTAGCGCAGCACACTGCCCCGCAGTTCGTCCGGGCGCAGGGCGTCCCGGCCGGCCAGCGGATGGTCGGTGCTCAGCAGCGCGTCCACGGGCTCCAGCCGGACCAGCCGGTGCGTCAACTCGCCCTCGTTGCCGGGGAGCCGGTGCACCCGGCCGAATCCGGCGTCCGCCTCCCCGCGCAGCACGGCCGCCGCGACGGACGGCAGGTCCCGGCCCGGCACCGGCTCCACCTGGAGTCCCGGCGCCGCGTCCACCGCCTGCGCGAGCGTACGCATCGGGGCGTACAGGTGCCCCCACACGTCGATCCGCAGCGGACGGGCGGCGCACCCCACGGCGGCGACCGCCCGCTCCCCCTGCGCCAGCACCCGCCGGGCCGGCTCCAGGAACCGCCGCCCGGCCTCGGTCAGCCCCACCCCGCGCGCGTCCCGGTCCAGCAGCCGGACCCCCAGCGCCGCCTCCAGCCGCGCCACCCGCTTCGACAGCCCCTGCTGGCTGATCCCCAACCGCCCGGCCGCCCGCCCGAAGTGCAACTCCTCGGCCGCGACGACGAAGGCCCGCACCTGCGCCAGATCCAGATCCACCCCGGCACCCTAGGGGCCTGGCTTCGGCCTCCCGTCGGCGGGGCGCTTCGGGCACGCAGGCCGCCGCGTCGCCCGCAGCCGCCTCCGGCGCATCGCTTCTCGCCGCACAACCGGTGGTTGTCGTCGCGCTCCTCCGGTTGTTGGACCGGGTGGTGCGGCGCGGGGTGAGGTGAGCGGGTGTCCGACGGAGGAGTGGGGATGAAGGCGCTGGTGGCGACGGGGCGGGCAGCGGAGCCGGTGCGATTCGCAGAGGTGGAGCAGCCGCGGCCGGGGCCGGGGGAGGCGCTGGTGAAGGTGGAGGCGTTCTCGGTGAACCGGGGCGAGACCTTCCAGCTGGAGGCGCCCCGGGCCGGGTGGCGGCCGGGGAAGGACGTGGCCGGGCTGGTGGTGCAGGCCGCCGCCGACGGGTCGGGGCCCGCCGTGTGCCGCCGGGTGGTGGGGCATCCGCCGGCCGGAGGGTGGGCCGAGTACGTGTGCGTCCCGACGTCCTCCCTCGCCGAGCTGCCCGACGGCCTGGACGCCGTGCGGGCGGCCGCGCTGCCGCTGGCCGGCCTCACCGCGCTGCGGCTGCTGCGGGCGGCGGGGCCGCTGGCCGGACGGCGGGTGCTGCTGACCGGGGCCTCCGGGGGCGTCGGGCACTACGTGACCGAGCTGGCCGCCGCGGCCGGGGCCGAGCTGACCGCCGTCACCGCCTCCCCGGAGCGCGGGCGGCGGCTGGTCGAGCTGGGAGCGGCCGAGGTGGTCCACGAGCCGGGCGCGGCACGCGGGCCGTACGACCTGGTGCTGGAGTCCACCGGCGGCGCCGCGCTGCCGCTCGCGCTGGCCCGGCTGGCCCGGCGCGGCACCCTGATCTGGTTCGGCCAGGCCTCCCGGACGCCCGTCACGCTCGACTTCTTCGACTTCTTCAAGGGCCCGGAGTCGGCGGTCGTCCGGCACTTCCACTACGCGGACTCGGACGTCTCCGACGGCGCCGACCTGGCCACCCTGGTGCGGCTGACCGGGGAGGGGCGGCTGAGCCCGGAGCTCGGCCGGGTCGCGCCCTGGGCGGAGACCGCCGCCGTGCTCACCGACCTGCGCGAGCGCCGGATCCGCGGCAAGGCCGTCCTGACCCTCGCCTGACCCCGCTCCGACCGATTCGAAGGGAACTCCCGCCATGCCCGACCTCTCCTTCCTCGACACCCCCGGCCTGCTGCCCGCCTTCGTCGAGGAGAACCGCCCGCGCGCCCACGGCGCCGGCCTGGACCCGTACGAGTACGCCCGGGTGACCGCCCCGCTGACCTCGCTGCGCGACTGGCCGGCCGCCTGCCGGGCCGCCGGCCGCCGGTACGCCGAGGCGGCGGAGCGGGCCGCCGCCGGGGGCCTCACCGTCACCGCCGGTGAGGGGTACCGGAGCGCCGCCCGCTGGTACCACTTCGCCGGGCTGCTCCCGCACCCCGACCGGGCCGCCGCGGCCGAGGCCGCCGCCGAGGCCGACGAGGCGATGCGGCGGGCGCTGGCGCTGCTCGACCCGGGGGCGCAGCGGGTCGAGGGCGAGGGCTTCGCGGGCTGGCTGCGCCGCCCGGCGGCCGGCGGGGGAGCGGCCCCGGTGGTCGTGGTGGTGCCGGGGATGGACTCGGCCAAGGAGGAGTTCCACGCGGTGGCCGAGGCCCTGCTCGCCCGGGGCGTCGCGGTGCTCGCCGTCGACGGGCCCGGGCAGGGGGTGCTGGCCGCCGGCAGCGTGCCGGAGCCGGAGTACCACCGGGTGGTCGGCCGCGCCCTCGACGCGCTGGCCGGCCGCGCGGGGCTGGACCTCGCCCGGACCGCCGTGATCGGCCTCAGCCTGGGCGGCTACTACGCGGCCGAGGCCGCCGCCCGCGAGCCGCGGCTGTGCGCGGCCGCCGTGGTCAGCGGCCCCTACCGGCTGGACTGGGACGGCCTGGTCCCGTTCGTCACCGCGACCCTGGCCCAGCGCTGCGGCGGGGACGAGGCGGCCCGCGCCTTCGCCGACCGGGTGGACCTGACCGCCCTCGCGCCGGCGATCACCGTCCCGCTGCTCGTGGTCGAGGGCGGCGAGGACCGCATCCCGGGCGTCACCACCGCCGCCGCCCTGGCCGGGCACGCCCCGGACGCCCGACTGCTGCTCGTCCCGCACGGCAACCACCTGCTCGGCACCGCCCTGCCGGACTGGCTCCCCGCCACCGCCGACTGGCTCACCGCGCGGCTGACCGGTGCACCGCGCGGCGGCCGAGCGAGGTGACCGCGAACAGCAGGCCGCCGACGAGGAAGAACGGCTCGTAGCCGAAGGTCGCGAACCGCGCCATCGCATCCAGCTCGGCACCCGACCGGCTGCCGGTGGCCAGCGCGATCCAGTCCGGCACGGACGGCGCGGCGTGCAGCACCAGCAGCGCGGTGGTGCCCCACAGCGCGAAGCCCAGCAGCCGGGGCGGCACCCGCGCGCCCCACCGCCGCAGCGGCGCCAGCGCCACCGCCGCGGCCACCGCGCACAGCGGGATCGCGATCACGTCGATCACCAGCAGCGGGGTGCTGCTCCACACCGACCGGCCGTCCGGCAGGCCCAGCCGCCCGTCCGCCAGCCAGTACACGTGCACCAGCGCGAAGGCCACCGCCCACCCTGCCGCCGCCCGTCCCGCCGCCGGCGCCACCCGGTTCCAGCCCGTGTCCCGTGTCGTCTCCATGCCGCCCACGGTCCCGTGTCACCCCACCCCGCCGGATCGTCCGGCGGGCGGTACCCCCTCCCCCTCCAGGGGGAACCCGGGCTGCCGGAGGGTCAGTACGGCAGCAGCCCGGCCGGCGTGTGGGCGTCGAACCGGCGACGCACCACCAGCAGGTTGCGTTGGTGGATCCCGGAGGGGCTCACCGTCATCGTGATGGTGTCTCCGGAGATCTCGACCTTGAAGCCGTCGGGCAGGCTCCTGCGGGCTGACGGGCCAAGGTTTCAGATGACCGACACGGCGGCCCCTTCGACGAGCCGGTCGACAAGGATCATCGTTACATCGTCCGCCAAGTGGCCTTCGGTGTGGCGGATCAATGCCTGGTGCAGTTGTTCAAGGAACTCCTGAGGGGTGGTGTCGAAGCTGATCGACTCCATGGTCTCCGGCAGAGGGAAGAAGCTGTTGCCAGGGTCGCGGGCTTCGATCACGCCGTCGGTGTAGAGAAGGAGACGGTCGCCCGGTGCGAACGGATAGCCCTCTGGCGTCTCGGGAGGGCCGGTGACCAGGTCCTCCAGGCCCAGGGGTGGACGAGGCGAGGTGGGCATCAAAGCCCGAGTTCGGCCCTCGTGGAGTACCAGCGGGGGCGGATGGCCGTGGTTGACCAGTTGCACTACGGGTTCGTCGTTCGGCACCTGGGCGATGAGTGCGGTGGTGAATCCCTCCATCAGGGTTTCCTCGGGGAAGGCGCCCGGCACGGCGGCCTCCCGGCGCAGCGCGGCCGCGCAGTGGTTCATGACCCCCACGAGGTCGTCCTCATAGTGCACGACCACCCGGAACGCACCCAGCGCCACCGCGACCGCGCGCATGGCATTGAGCCCCTTGCCGCGGACGTCCCCCACGATCATCCGGACGCCGTACCGCGTCTGCACGGCCTCGTACAGATCACCGCCGACCTGCGCCCCGGTCCCGGCCGCGAGGCACAGGCTGGCCGCCCGCACCGGGCCCAGGCGCTCGGGGACCGGTCGCAGAATGACCTCCTGCGCGCACACGGCGATCCGGCGGATTCGGTCGAACTCGCTTTTCCTGTAGGCACGCACGACGCTACTTGTGATGAAACCGGCTACGGAGACCAGAGCCAGAGCGAGGAAGTTGGTATAGACCTGCAGGGTTCCCCACGCGTGGTTACAGGTGGCCGTGGTCACGCTGACCGCCACTGTGAGAGCCACCGCCAGGGCGGTGCGCTTGGGGTCCATCGTCACCGCCGCCAGCGCCGGCACCGCAGTGAGAAAGGGGCCGGTATAGATGAAGTGGACGGGGGTGAGCTCGATGATCAGCACGGCCAGCGCGATGACGAACGGCACGCACTGCGCCAGTGCGAGCAGGCTCCTGCTTTGACCGCCCGCTCCTGGTCGAGAGGGTGAGCGGAAGAACGACGCCATACATTCAGCCTGCCTCGCGGACGCCCTGGTGGCCTCCTAGGCGAGTGGATCCGAAGCTCTGCCCCGCCGAAGGGGCAAGGATGTCCAAGATCAGTTCGTGAAGAACCGCGACCTCTGCCGCGGCCGTGTCCACGTGACCACGACCTCCGGGGCCGTGAAGCGCATCTCCGTGTGCGGGAAGACCCGGGACGAGGTGCGCGACAGGATGGGGGAACCCCAGGCCCGGAACAGCCAGGGGATTCCGTCGCCCGACACCAACGCCAAGCTCGGCTGAGCCGTTGTACCGGTTGGCGTACGGGACATGAAAAAGGCCCCGGAGAGCGAACTCTCCGGGGCCTTTTCGCCTTTCAGGCGATTGTGGCCAGGGCCGGGGTCGAACCGGCGACCTTCCGCTTTTCAGGCCAAACCAGGGTCGCGGTATGCCCCGGTCCAGGTGATTTCGCCGTCCGTGGAAGGCTGCCTTCGGCCTTCGTCGTCCGTGCCGGTTGGCGTCAGCGTTGGCGTCATCCGGTACGGACCAGCCGGTTGGTCTTCACCAGTCGAGAGCGCGGAGCCGCTGGTTCGTCCGGTGCAGGTCGAAGCGGGTCGGGTCGAAGTCGGCCGCCGTTTCGAGGCCGAGCCAGCGCAGCAGATCCTCGCGCTCGGGATGGGAGGGGCCGCTGAGGGCCTGCTTGAGGTCGTCGTATCCGGGCGCGCCGCCGCAGTCCTCGGGCGGGCAGGCTCCTGCCCCGTCGACGCACAACGGGTAGCGGCGGCCCGCCTCGGCAGCCACTTGGCGCTCGACGAGGATGCGGTGCTCCCACGAATCACCGAAGTCGTAGGTGTAGTCGAAAAACTCTCCCTCCTTGACCACGGCGTCCAGGGCGGCGGCGGTCTCGTCGACGAAGTCGAGTTCGGAGGAGGGATGGCCATAGTTGACGCCTTTCACGTCGAACGCGTGCAAGTGGCAGTTCTGCCAGCCCATGGCGGCCTGGATGACCAGGTGCAGCCGGTCGAGGCGGAATCCGGCGGGGACCTGAACGCGGCGCCGGACGGCGGGCTGTTCCACATCGGCGAGTTCGATGCGGAGCTGGTAGACGGGATCGCCGGGGCGTGCTTCCCCGCGCAGCCAGGCCATGGCTTGACGGCCCCGCGAGGTGAGGACGAAGGCGTCGCCGACGCGCTGGACCGAGCCAAGGCCGACGAGCGTCGCGAGCACGCGGTCCACATCGCGGTCGTTGCTCCGGCGCAGCTGCCGGAGGCGGTCCTCGGGAAGATCGTCGAGGACGTAGAACCCGGAGACCTTGTCCCACACCGCGGCCTGGAGCTCCTGCTCGGGAACCAGGTCGTCGGCGGCATACAGGCTCATCAGCAGCACCCGAAGCCCGGCCGGATACCCCTCGGCGAAGATCGAGCCGAGCCACCCGGAGGGGAGCACCGCTTCGCTGATGCGCGGCAGGGCCTCGAACAGTGCGTCGAGGATGCGCTCGGGGTCCTCCAGTACGCGCGCGTTCTTCTTGACCGGCACCAGACGGCCGCTGACGACCCGCAGCAGCCGGGCCGCCTTGGCCCATTCCACCAGCAGGTTCAGGTGGCGGAGCTCCTGGCTCGACTTGGTCCTGAAGGTCCTGTCACCGATGGCCGGGTCGATGGTGTCGCCGGTCTCCAGGAGCGCGACCAGGGCCCGCGCGTCCGCGAGGGTGACCTTGCCCGTCTGGGTGAGCTTGCGCCCCGCGCCGATCCAGCCGACGAGATCTCGGATCTGCTCGGTGGTGCGTGGCTGCTCGGGTTCCATCATCGGTTCCTGTCTGCCTCGGGCTTGGCGGATTTCATCATCGAGGATCGGCAGACCCGCTAGGGTCGCGGCGATGAGTGAGTACCAGTACTACGAGTTCCTGGCGATCGACCGCCCGCTGAGCCGCGAGGAACAGGAAGATCTGCGATCGCTGTCGACCCGGGCCCGGATCACCGCGACCGGCTTCACCAACGAATACCAGTGGGGCGACTTTCGGGGCGACCCCAGGCGGATGGTGGAGCGGTACTACGACGCTCACCTCTACCTGACCAACTGGGGCACCCATCAGGTGGTCCTGCGCGTACCCAAGGGACAGCTCACACCGCGAGCGGTGGAGCCGTACTGCTTCGACGAGTGTTTCGAGGCATGGACGACCGAGACCCACCTCATCCTCGACCTGCGCAGTGAGGACGAGAGCGGAGACTGGGACGAGGGTGCCGAGGACTCGCTCGGCGCCATCGCCGGGGTGCGGGCCGAGCTGGCTTCCGGGGATCACCGCGCCCTGTACCTCGCATGGCTGTCCGGCATCGGCGCTTGGGCGCTGCAGGACGACGATGAGGAGGCTTACCAGGACGAGGTCGAGCCCCCGGTCCCGGCCGGGCTCGACCGGCTCACCGCACCGCAGCGAGCGCTCGCGGACTTCCTGCGCGTCGACGCCGACCTGCTGGCGGTCGCAGCCCAGGCCAGCCCGCCCGCCCCCGCACCTCGGAAGAGGCCCGGGAAGAAGGAGCTGGCGCCGCTAATCGCGGCGCTTCCCGAGACGGAGAAGAACGACCTCCTGCTGCGCCTGGCGCTGGGCGATGAGCCTCAACTGGGAGCCGAACTCCTGCGCCGCCTGCGCGGCGAGCCGCCCGTCGCGACGGTGCCGGGGCAGCGCTCGGCCGCAGAACTGCTGGACGCAGCGCACGCGCGAGCCACCGGGCGTCGGCAGCGCGGTGAGCGGGTTCGAGCCGAGGCGCGGGCGAAGAAGCTGACCGCCCTGGCCGCCGAGGAGGAAGCGATCTGGCACGAGGTCGAGAACCACGTCGCCCGTAAGCAGGCCGCCCGCTACGACACCGCCGTGGCCCTCCTGGTCGAGCTCCGTGACGCCTGTGACCACGTCGGACGCGGCCTTGAGTTCCGGCAGCGGTTGGCCGAGCTCCGCGACCGGTACCAGCACCTGCCCGGCCTGCTGCGCCGACTCGACGACCGGGCCCTGCGCGGTTGATGCCAGTCACTCCGCGAGGGACATTGTCCACAGGAGCGCGTCTTCGGATGCCCTCGTCCACTTCGGGTCGCGTCAGCGTTGGCGCAATACGACGGTGGAAGGGTTCCTGGCTTCAAACCTCTGGTCCCGTTCCCGCTGGCGACTCGTTACGCTCGGTGCGGTGACAGCAGCACGAAGCCTCGCGATTTGGCTGGCCGACCGTACTCCTTCGCAGCTGACCGAACTGCTGGAGCAGCGCGAACTTCCCTACGCGGCCAGGGTGGCGAGCCTGACCGGTCTGGCCGACCACCTGCTGACGGACGCCTCGACGGCCCTGGGGCTGAGCGAGATCAGCCTCGGGGACCTTCAACTGCTGGTCGCTGTGGCGACCTTGGCCGAACGGTTGCACGGTCCGCTACCGGCCGTCCCGCCGACTCATCACCTGTTCATGGGTTACGGCGGTCGTTCACCGCGACTCGACGCGCTTGCGGTCGACCCCGCTGACCGGTCCGTGACCTGGGATCAGCTCTTCGGATTCCTGCAACTCGACGGTGCGGGTCGGTCCGCGGCCGAGGCCGCGCTGTCCCGGCTGACCGAGCGGGCCCTGGTGCTGCCCTCGTCCGGAAGCAGGGTCACCGTTCCGATCCTGGTCCACCGCCAGGCGGGCGAAGGCGGCGGTTACGGCCGGCCCGCCGAACAACTGCTCACCGAGGCCTTCAACGCTCCGGAGATCCACCGCATCGCGCAGGGACTGGGGCTCGCGAAGGCGCGGACTCGAGACGAGGCGCAGCGGCAGATCGTGGACGTGCTCAGGGACGCGAAGCGCGTGCACGCCATGGCCGCCGAAGCGCCGCCCGCGGCCCTGGATCTGCTGGACAAAATGGTTCCGGGCCCGCCACTGCTGCGCACGCACTGCTTCGTCTCCCGGTACGGCGGCGGCTTCTACCCGGGCTCCGGAGGCAAGTTCACCTTCCGGGAAGGCGGCTCGGGAGATCCCGGCACGGACTGGCTGGCCGCCCGCGGCCTGGTCCTTCCGGTGGATGAGGACCTGGCGGAACTGCCGCGCGAGGTGGCCGACGCGTTGCGCGACCACGACCGCGCGCCGAGCTACCAGCCCGCCCCGCCCCCGGTCGAGGAAACGGTGGAGATCCCGGGTGGTGCAGTCGAGAGCCAGGCGCAGGCGGCGTTGGCCGAGGCGGCCTCCCGGGTCGAGCTGATGCTCCGCCAGATGGTCGTGCAGCCGCTCGCTGTGCGCAAGGCGGGCGGGATCGCAGTCCGGGACACCCGCCGGCTGGCGAAGACGGCCGGCATGCCGGAGGAACAAGCCCGGTTGTGGCTCGACCTGGCGAACAACGCGGACCTGATCACCCCTTGCGCCGAGGAACCGGAGGCCCCGGCGAGAGGGCGGGGCCGCGCGCGGGGGCCGGAATATCAGCCACCTGCCCGGATGCTGCCCACTGAGCGGTACGACGAGTGGCTGGCGGCTCCACCCGCTCAGCGGCTGCTGCCGCTCGTCGCCACCTGGGCGGTGGTGCCCGAGGTGTTCAGCTATTGGCCGGACGAGAACGACACCCCGGTCGCGCTGGTCACGCCGGAGGACAGAGAGGCTGTCGATCTGCGCTACGCCGTGCTGGAGGCTCTGGCCACCCTTCCGACCGGGCGCGGAGTCGCCACCGGCAAGTCCGCTCGCGCGCGGGCGACCGCTCTCGCCGGTCTCATCGCCACGGCGGCCTGGTTCCGCCCGACTGCCCTCGCCCAGGGTTCGTGGGAGGCTGAGCGGGTCGAGGCGACCCTGGCGGAGGCGGAGCTGCTCGGGGTCGTCGCCCACGGAGCGCTGACTCCGCTCGGGCACGCCGTGCTCGGGCTCCTGAGGGCAGGTGCACACCGCCACTTCCCAGCCGTTCCGGGCGCCGGGCCGGCGCTGCGCGACCATCCTGCTCTGGACGACGCGGTTCGGCAGTTGTCCGCGGCCCTGGACGCGCTGCTGCCCGCGCCGCAGACCACCGCCCGGTTCCAGGCGGACCTTACGGCCGTGGTCGCCGGAGCTGCCGCATCGGAGCTGACGGATCTGATGGCCGCCTGTGCGGACCGGGAGTCGCAGGGCCATGCCGTGGTGTGGCGGATCACCCCTGTGGCGGTCCGCCGGGCGCTGGACTCCGGATTGGACGCCGCCGACCTGCTGGCTCGGCTGGCCGATGTCTCCGAGGGCGGGCGGCCGCTTCCGCAGCCCCTGGAGTACCTGATCAGGGACACCGCGCGGACGCACGGCCGGATGCGAGTGGTGCGCTCCGCCTGCTGCATCCGCTCCGACGACGAGGCACTGGTGTCGGAGCTCGCCGCGGCCCGTGCGCTGTCCAGGCTCGGTTTGCGACGGATCGCGCCGACCGTGCTGATCAGCACGGCCGAGCCCGAGGCAACCCTTGCCGCGCTTCGGGCTGCCGGCTACGCCCCGGTGCTGGAGGCGGAGACCGGGACGACGGTCATCGAGAAGGCCCGCCAGGAACGCGGTCCCAAGCGCATGCCGTCACTGTCCGGAGCGCGATCGCGCCACGGTAAGGGACCGGGCACTGCCCGGTCGCTGGCGGGCGCGTTGCTGGTCGGCCGGTGACCAGGAGGATCGCCCCAACCGCTCGGGCAGGGCGATGTGCGCCGCATCGTGGCGGTGAAGTCGCCTCGGAGCTCCCGGCCCCGGGGTGGGAGCTCGGCACACTGGGCGTGTTGAATCGGCAGCGAGAGCAGCGTGTCAGTGGCCCTCGGTCCAGAATTGTTGGAGCCGGGCGATCGCTCCTGCCCTGTCCATTTTCGCGATCTCGTCCTCCGCGAGACCCACGCGGTTGATCAGCATGTGGACCAGGTCCGCAGGAAATGCCTCACGGGGCGGCTCCGGTGCGCCACGGTCGGGCAAAGTGCCGTCCAGGACGCAGGGCCAGAACTCGTCCTCTGTCACGTCCAACTGGTCGCGGAGGATGTGTGCCCACATGCTCGCGCCGTACACCGTCCGGTCCACTGGGTGGGACACCCGGGTTCGGAGGATTCGCCCGTCGTAGACGCCGAGCTCGTACGTCACATGGTGGGTACCCGTTCGGCCGCGCGCGTCACGTACGCGGTCCCAGCCTTCAACCTTGCAGAACTGCTCGTGCCGTTCGCGGGTCGGCTGAGGCCAGGTCACTTCGCGACTCCGAGCAGCCAGTCGCGGAGCTGCGCGTCGTCGCTGAGGCCGATCAGCTGAACCAGGCCCCAGTTGTCGCGGTGGTTCGGAGCGCTCAGGAGTCGGTCCTGCCAGTCCTCCGCGTACTCGCGGAGCGCGTCGACCATCTCGTCGATGGCCTCGTCAAACGTCCCGCCATCTGCGGCGACCGGGAGGCCGGGGAAGAACACCGACCAGCCGCCACCCTCGGCGACCACCTCGGCCTTGGACGGGCACAGCAGCGTGAGGGCGTGGCGCAGCCGCCCCGCGTCGACCACAGCCGCACGGCCGGTGTCTCGGCGAACGGTCGCGACCCTGCCCTGCCCGGCTGCGTCCAGTAGGTCCTTCAGGTGTGCTCGGGCTTCGGTGTAGCTCTCGTAGTGGACTGCTGTCATTGGGAGCCTCCTCGTCCGAGAATCAGGGTCGCGCCCGCTGCGAAGTACGTCAAGTACGTCACGTACCTGCCCTCGACCAGGAAGATGGTGACCGTCCGCTGTCCCGTTGGCGTCAAACGACACGAAAATGCCCCCGAAGCGAGCTGCTTCGGGGGCATCGTGCCTGGTCAGGCTATGTGGCCAGGGCCGGGGTCGAACCGGCGACCTTCCGCTTTTCAGGCGGACGCTCGTACCAACTGAGCTACCTGGCCGTACTGCACCGTCTCTTGCGAGACGAGCGATCCCGACGGGACTTGAACCCGCGACCTCCACCTTGACAGGGTGGCGAGCTAACCAACTGCTCCACGGGACCTAGAAGTGGCGAACCACTCAGGTCTTGCGCACTGCACTTTACTACGGTACTGCGTGCCCCCAACGGGATTCGAACCCGTGCTACCGCCTTGAAAGGGCGGCGTCCTGGGCCACTAGACGATGAGGGCTTGTGGCCTGTCCCGCTGTTCCCAGCGCTCGGGGACGTCGAGAAGCATATGGGATGCAGGGCGGATCGCCAAAACGGGATTCGGCCGGGTGGGGGTACGGGTGGTGGGGCCGGTTGCGGGGGGTCAGGACCAGCCGAGCTCGTCCAGCTCGTGGTCGTCGAAGCCGAAGTGGTGGGCGACCTCGTGGATGACCGTGGTGCGGACCTCCTCGACCACCTGTTCGTGGGTCTCGCAGTGGCGCAGGGTGGGGCCGCGGTAGATCAGGATGCGGTCGGGCAGGACGCCGGCGTACCACTCGCCGCGCTCCGTGAGCGGGGTGCCCTCGTACAGGCCGAGGAGTTCCGGGTCGCTCGGGTCGGGCTCGTCCTCGACGAAGATCGCGACGTTGTCCATCATGGCCGCGAGCTGCGGGGGGATCTGGTCGAGGGCGTCGCTGACCAGCGTCTCGAACTCTTCCCGGGTCATCTCCACCGGATCATTGTCCGGTGTCGGATGACGGTGTGCCAGGTGGCGGAGGCCGGTGTTTGATGGGGCTATGACCACCTCGGAGGACACCGTGGACGACGCTGCGGGCGGCACCGCGGCGGACGGCCCGGCCCGGAACCGGCCGCCGGTGCTGCGCGGGCAGGGGCGGGCGGTGGCGGTGGTCGCGGCGGGCGGGGCGATCGGGGCCACTGCGCGGTACGCGGCCGGGCTCGGCTGGCAGACCGGGCCGACGGCCTTCCCGTGGACGACGCTGCTGGTCAACGTGGTCGGCTGCGCGGTGATCGGGGTGTTCCTGGTGGTGATCACCGAGGGGCGCCAGGCGCATCCGCTGGTGCGGCCGTTCTTCGGTACCGGCGTGCTGGGCGGGTTCACCACCTTCTCGACGTACGCGGTGGACATCCGACGCCTGCTGGAGGGCGGCCGGCCCGGGCCCGCGCTGGCGTACCTCGGGCTGACGCTGGTGGGCGCGCTGTTCGCGGTGTGGGCGGCGGCCGGGCTGACCCGGCGTCTGATCCACCGGGCCGTCCGCCGCGGGGCCGGACGGGGCGCCGGCGGGGGTACGCGGTGAACCGGCTGAGCGGGCCGGCGCTGCGGCTGACCGTGCTGATCGGGGAGAGCGACCGGTGGCACCACCGCCCGCTGTACAGCGAGATCGTGCACCGCGCCCGGGAGGCCGGGCTGGCCGGGGCGAGCGTGTTCCGGGGGATCGAGGGGTTCGGTGCCTCGTCGTTGGTGCACACCACGCGGCTGCTGTCGCTGAGCGAGGACCTGCCGGTGGCGGTGGTGATCGTGGACGAGGAGGAGCGGGTGCGGGCGTTCCTGCCGCAGCTGGACGGGATGGTGGCGGAGGGGCTGGTGCTGCTGGACCGCTGCGAGGTCGTGACCTACGCGGGCCGGGGGCCGGGCCGGGATTCGGGCCGTCCGGGCCGGGGGGAGACGGCGGAGTGAACTGGCTGCTGGTGGTGGCCGGTGCGGTGGTCGGCGCGCCGCTGCGGTACCTGACCGACCGGGCGGTGCAGTCCCGGCACGACTCGGTGTTCCCGTGGGGGACGTTCGCCGTCAACGTGGTCGGCTGCCTGATCCTCGGGCTGGTGACCGGCGCGGTGGCGGCGGGTGCGGCCTCCTCGAAGGTCCAGCTGCTGCTGGGCACGGGGCTGTGCGGGGCGCTGACCACCTACTCGACCTTCTCGTACGAGACCCTGCGGCTGGCCGAGACCGGCGCCGGCCGGTACGCGCTGGCCAACGTGGCCGGCAGCGTGGTGGCGGGCCTGGCCGCGGTGTACGCGGGCGCGGAGCTGGCCTCGGCGCTCTGGGGCTGAGCGGGCGCCGGAGTGCCGGGCCCGCCGGGCGAGCTTGCGCGCTGCCCGTGTCCCGCCGGGCCGGGCGCGCGTTGGGCACCGAAAGCGGTCGCGCGCGAGTGGGCGGCCCGGGTGGGGCGGTAGAGAGGGACCTTCAGTGGCTTCGGTACGGGCGGCACGGGCGGTGCGGGCGGTGCGGGTGCGGATGGCCGCGGTGCGTACGGCTCCGGGGCGGGAGGCGGCGGTCCCGCGCTCGCGCGCGGTACGGGCGGCGGCGCTGCTGACGGTGGCCGGGCTCGGACTGACCGGGTGCATGTCGGTCGGTCCGGCGGCGGAGGAGAAGCACGGTGTGGCGCCGGTCGGGCAGGCCGGTCCGGCGGCCCGGCCGGGAGCGACCGGCGGGCCCTCGGCCTCGCCGGGCGCCGGGCACCCGGGCGGGGCCTCGGGGCACCCCGAGCGGTCGGGGGGCCTCCAGGGCGAGGGCGGGGCGAACGGGGCCACCGCCACGGTGCCCGGCGATGCGGCCGCGGGGGCGAACGGCGCGGTGGCCGGGGTGGTCCCGGTGCCGGGGGCGGGCGCTCCCGACGGCGGGCCGGGCGGCGGTTCGGCGGACGGTGCGAACACCAGCCCCGTGCCGCACCCGGGTGGCGGGCCGGGCGGGTCCGGCGGCGCGGCGGGCTCCGGCGGCGCCGGTGGGGCGGGCGGCACCGGGGAGGGCCGCTCCGGCGGCGGTTCGGCCGGGACGCCCTCGGTCACCCCGAGCAGCCGCCCGTCGAGCACCCCCGCGCCCGAGCGCAGCTCGCCCGCCGCGACCGTCCCACCGGCCCCGGACCCATCCTCCGGCAGCTCCGGTTCCTCGGCCCCGAGCCCCCGCGCGGCCGGGCATTAGCGGATTGAGCAGGGGGTTTGCCTCCGATCCCGAGGCTCGTCTATGGTGGTAGATCGTTCGTTTGATCCATTTGACTGGCGCCCTAATCCCATCTGGCGCCCTTGGCGCGTTCCGGCGATCCGTGGCTGACCGCATAGAGGCGGTTGTGAAACAGAACCCCGGACTTTGGCGCGTGCCACTTCCGGAAGGTTCTGCATGTCTCTCGTTGACGACGCCCGCTTCGCCATGCCCGCGAACGAGGCCGCCGCCGATGTCACCGACACCACCGACACCATCGACACCGCCGCGGACGAGGTGATCGCCGAGGCCGTGGAGGCCACCGAGGAGGCGGCCGCCGGGTCCACCATCACCTTCGGTGACCTGGGCCTGCACGACGACGTGGTGCGCGCCCTCGCCAAGCGCGGCGTCACCACCCCGTTCCCGATCCAGGCCGCGACCATCCCGGACGCGCTGGCCGGCAAGGACGTGCTGGGCCGTGGCCGCACCGGCTCCGGCAAGACCCTCAGCTTCGGCCTGCCGCTGCTCACCCGCCTCGCCGACGGCGAGCGCACCAAGCCCAAGCACCCGCGCGGTCTGATCCTCGTCCCGACCCGCGAGCTGGCCATGCAGGTCGCCGACGCCCTGGAGCCGTTCGGCTCGGTGCTCGGCCTGCGCCTCAAGGTCGTCTGCGGTGGCACCTCGATGTCGAACCAGATCTACGCGCTGGAGCGTGGCGTCGACATCCTGGTCGCCACTCCCGGCCGTCTGCGCGACCTGCTCAACCGCGGCTCCGCCAAGCTGGACGACGTCAAGACCGTCGTGCTCGACGAGGCCGACCAGATGGCCGACATGGGCTTCCTGCCCGAGGTCACCGAGATCCTCGACCAGGTGCCGGCCGGCGGCCAGCGCCTGCTGTTCTCCGCCACCCTGGAGAACGAGATCGACACCCTGGTCAAGCGCTACCTGAAGAACCCGGTCACCCACGAGGTCGACCCGTCGGCCGGCGCGGTCACCACCATGACCCACCACATCCTCGTGGTGAAGCCCAAGGACAAGGCGCCGATCACCAACGCGATCGCCGCCCGCAAGGGCCGCACGATCATCTTCGTCCGCACCCAGATGGGCGCCGACCGCGTCGCCGAGCAGCTGATCGAGGCCGGCGTGAAGGCCGACGCGCTGCACGGCGGCATGACCCAGGGCGCCCGCACCCGTGTCCTCGGCGACTTCAAGGACGGCTACACCAACGTCGTCGTCGCCACCGACGTCGCCGCCCGCGGCATCCACGTCGACGGCATCGACCTGGTCCTCAACGTGGACCCGGCCGGCGACCACAAGGACTACCTGCACCGCTCCGGCCGCACCGCGCGGGCCGGCCGCTCCGGCGCCGTTGTCACCCTGGTGCTGCCGCACCAGCGCCGCGGCGTCTTCCGCCTGATGGAGGACGCGGGCGTGGACGCCTCGCGCCACATCCTCGACCACGCCTTCGACGCGGAGGTCGCCAAGATCACCGGCGCCCGTTCGCTGACCGAGGTCCAGGCCGAGAGCGCCGCCAACATCGCCGGTGCCGCCGAGCGCGAGATCGCCGACATGACCCGCCAGCTGGAGCGCGCGCAGCGCCGCGCCACCGAGCTGCGCGAGGAGGCCGACCGCCTGGCCGCCCGGGCGGCGCGCGAGCGGGCCGAGCTGGGCATCGAGGACGAGGCGCCGGCCGCCGAGGCCGAGTCCGGCGAGTCGGCCGCGACCGAGGCCGCTCCGGCCGCCGAGGCCGTCGCCGCGCCGCAGACCGAGGAGCGCGCCCCGTCGTACCGCGAGGCGCGCAGCGAGCGTCCGGCCTTCGGCCGCGACCGCGACCGCGACCGGGACCGTGACCGTGACGACCGTCGTTCGGGCGGCTTCGGCCGTGACCGCGACCGTGACCGGGACCGTGACCGCGACGACCGCCGTTCGGGTGGCTTCGGCGGCGGCCGTGACCGGGACCGTGACGACCGTCGCTCCGGTGGCTTCGACCGTGACCGCGGTGGTTTCAACCGTGACCGTGGCGGCTTCGGCGGCGGCCGTGACCGTGACGAGCGTCGCTCCGGTGGCTTCGACCGTGACCGCGGTGGTTTCAACCGTGACCGCGACGACCGTGGCGGCCGCTCCTTCGGTGACCGTCCGGCCCGCTCCTTCGGTGACCGCCCGTCCTTCGGCCGGGACCGTGACGAGCGCGGCGGCAGCAGCCGTCCGTTCTCGCGCCGCGACGACCACCGCTCCGGCGGCCGTCCGCAGTCCGACCGCGGCGGCTTCAACCGTGACCGTGGCGGCTTCGGCGGCGGCCGCGACCGTGACGACCGCCGCTCCGGTGGCTTCGACCGCGACGACCGCAAGCCGCGCTGGAAGAACTGACGCCGTACGGGCGGTAGTCGACCGCCGACCCGGCTGAACGTACGAAGGGCCCGCTCCGTCCCCGGAGCGGGCCCTTCGCGTTCCCCCGACACCCCCCGACACCTGACGGTGCCCCCCTGAGGTGTTGTTCTGGAAGTGAGAATAACCTGTGGCGCGCGGGCGCGGTAGTCCCGTAGCGTCGCGGCCATGAGCAGCAGACTGCACGACGTGGCACGGGTGAACGAGGAGATCGCCGAGCGGGGGAGCTACCGGACGACCGGGGGCGAACTCGTGCGGGTGGGGGAGGAGTTGACGGCGGCGAAGGCCGGCACGGTGTCGTATGCGCCGGAGCGGCTGGACGCGCTGCTGGCCGCGGGGGACCGCGGGCCGGGGCCGGCGGCCGGGCGGATCGAGGTGACGGCCGAGGGGAGCATCCAGGCCGCCCGCCGGCTGGTCGAGGCCGGGGCGGGGCCGGTCGGGGTGCTGAACTTCGCCTCCGCGCGCAACCCCGGCGGCGGCTACCTGCGCGGCGCCCGCGCCCAGGAGGAGGACCTGTGCCGCAGCGCGCTGCTGTACAGCTGCCTGCTGGAGGCGCCGGACTACTACGAGGCGCACCGGGCCTCCACCGACCTCCGGTACAGCCACCGGGTGATCGTCTCCCCGGCGGTGCCGGTGATCCGGGACGGGCGCGGCGAGCTGCTGGCGCAGCCGTACCCGGTCACCTTCCTGACCTCGCCCGCGCCCAACGCCGGTCAGCTGGAACGGCGTTCGCCCGGTACGGACGTCCGGGGCGTGCTCGCCGAGCGGGCCGTGCGGGTGCTCGCGGCGGCCGCCCGGCACGAGGTGCGCACGCTGGTGCTCGGCGCCTGGGGCTGCGGGGTGTTCCGCAACGACCCGGCGCAGGTCGCCGAGGCCTTCGAGGGGGCACTGGCCCGGTACGGGGCGGCCTTCGAGCGGGTGGTGTTCGCGGTCTGGGACCGTTCGCCCGTCTCGGCGAACCGGGCCGCCTTCGAGGCCCGGTTCGGTGCGGCGGTCCGCTAGTCGGCCGGCTTCTCCCGGTCCGCCGGCCGGCTGCCTCCCCGGGCCGGTAGCCGGCTACTCCTCCCGCCCGGCAGCCGGCTACTTCCTGCGGGCGGAGAGCGCCGTCGCGGCCGTGGAGGCCGCCGCGACCACGCCGGTCACGGCGAAGACGGACGGCCAGGCGCCGATCCGCTTCGCCAGCGGGTGCGAGCCGCCGAACGCGGCGACGTACAGGCCGGTCAGTGCCGCCGCGGTGCCCGTGCCCGAGCTCCGGCGCCACTGCACGGCCGCCCCGGCGCCGGCCACCGCCAGCACCGCGCCGCCCAGTTCGCGCCGGCCGCTCCATCGGGCGACGCCGTAACCGCCGACCAGACCGCTCGCCGCGGTCAGCGCGGCGGGCGCGGCGGCCGCGAGCACGTTCGGGACCTTCGCCATCGTCGACTCCACTCCTCGGGGCTGTGTCCGTTTCCGACCATAACCCGGCGAACGGACGGGGCCGCCGGGGCCTCTACCGGAACGCCTCGGCGGGCGTCTGCCCCGGCACCGTCGCGGCCAGCCGGCGGGCGGCCTCCGCCGGGTCGAGCACCCGCTCCAGCCGCAGGTCGCCCGGGACCTCCTGGATGAACCGCCCGGCCGACCAGCTCCGCTCGTACGGCAGCGGCTCCAGCACCAGGGTGCGCACGCCGTCCACCACCGGGACGTCGCTCGGCGTCCCCTCGTTCCAGATCCAGGAGCCGTCCGGAGCGACCAGGTTGAAGGCGCCGGTGGCGATCACCCGGCGGCCGTCCAGGAACGCCGTCCGGGCCAGTGCCACCACCTCCCGGTCCTGCGGGGTGCCGGGCAGGTGGCCGCCGCCGATCAGCACGTCGGCGAGCAGGGTGTGCAGCTGGAAGGTGTCGCTCAGGCCGCTCATCCGCAGCAGGTAGCCGGTGCCGGTGGGGCGGTCGAGCACCAGCAGCGGCTCGTCGTCCAGCATCAGCGCCAGGTGGACCAGGCCCTTGAAGTCGTGCTGCTCGCCCTGGTAGCGGTCGAACAGCTCCAGGATCACCTCGGTCACGCCCGACGCGCGGGCCTCGGCCCGGACCTCCGCGTGCGCGTACACCGCCCAGGCCGCCTGCTGCCACAGGTGCAGCGTCCACCAGGCGACCACGGCGAGGTGGGCGTGCCACTCGTCCAGGTGCGCCGGGTCGGCGATCCGCTCGTGCGCCTCGGCGGGATCGTCCTCCTCCGCGTCGGGCAGCGGGCCGCCGCCGGTGGAGACCCAGCGCCGCACCAGCAGCTGCGCGCCGGTCAGCGCCCCGCGCAGCCCGGCCAGCACCGGGCCGGAGCAGGCGACCGGGTCGGCGCCGTGCTCCACGCAGGCGCCCACCACCATGGCCAGGTGCGCGCGGGGGAACGGCGGGGCGTCCGCCAGCAGCGCGGCCAGCCGGGGACCGGCCGCCACCCGCTCCGCCGGATCGGCCGCGCCGAACAGCCCGCCGACCAGCCCGAGGGCGGGCCCGAACTGCTCGTCGTCCCCGGACGCGACCACGGCCTCCAGGGCGGCCACGGCTTCGGAGAACGTGGGCTGTTGACGGTGCGACGGTATCTGCTCGGTGGACATTCGCCGCAGCATAGGGGGCGGAGCCGGTCCGGTGGAAACGCCTCCGTTTCCCGGCCGGGGGCGGCCCGGTGGAGGCGGCGTCGGCGGCGGTGCCCGGGGACGGGCCCTGTCGGTGCCCGGTGGCAGACTTCGACCGTGACCAACTCCGCGATCACCGACGGCAGCTACCTCGTCCGCAACGTCGGCAGCGGCCTGCTGCTGCAGGTCGCCGACGCCTCCCGGCGCAGCGGCGCCCGGATCGTCCTCGGCACGGACGACGGCAGCGATGCCCAGCTCTGGCGCTTCACCGCCGTCCACCCGGGCGGCGCGCTGTTCCACATCGAGAACGCCGGCAGCGGCAAGCGCCTGGACGTCACCGGCGCCTCGACGGACGACGGCGTGCGGATCCAGCAGTGGTCGGCCAACGCCTTCGGCGCCCAGGAGTGGCTGCTGGAGGCCCACGTCGACGCCCCGGGCACCTACACGGTCACCAGCTTCATCAGCGGCAAGCCCCTGACGGCGGGCGACACCCCGGAGGCCGACGTCCACCAGCGCGAGGACGTCGACGCCCCGACCCAGTGGTGGCGCTTCGAGCGCCGGGAGGGCTGAAGGGCCGTCAGCCCGCGAGGTTGGCGCGGACGGCGTCGACTTCGGCCTCCGTCGCGCCGTGGTGGTGGAGGTAGCCGGGGATCGTGCCGTGACGGTCGTGGATCCAGGCCAGGGAGGAGACGAGGAGTTCGGCGTCGACCGGACGGGAGAGGCGCTCGGTGCCGGTCTCGTCGACGTACGGGGTGGGGCCCTTGTCGAGGCCGAGGCCGATGTTGGAGAGCAGGAAGTCGGCGGTGATCTCGGCTTCGGAGGCGCCCAGCAGGGACTGGAGGACGGCGATGGTGAGCCCGGTGCGGTCCTTGCCGACGGCGCAGTGGACGACGGCGGCCAGCGACTGCGGTGCGGCGAGGCGGCGGACGACGGCGGCGAGCGAGGGGCCGGCCGTCGAGGCCATGAAGGGGTAGAGGGCGGCCTGGTCCTCGGGCCACGGCCGGTCGCCGTCCTCGGGGTGCGGGGGCAGGGTCGGCAGACCGAGGGTCTCGTGGTCGAGGTCGTACCGCTGGTCCGGCCAGACGTCCAGCTCGAACTCGCTGCGCAGGTCGATCACCGTCCGCAGGCCGAGGGACTTGAGCCGCCGGGCGCCCTCCTCGGTGAGGGTGTGGAAGGACCCGGAGCGGTACAGCACGCCCCGGCGGAGGGCGCCGATCCCGCCCGCGTCACGGAAGTTGCGCACACCGGGGATGTCGATGAAGGCATCGGTCATGGCCACCACCGTACGGGCGGGGGCGGGCGGGCGGAAGGAAAAATGCGACGCCGGCCGCCCGGCGGGACGACACCGTCCGGAACCCGCCCCCGCCGGGGCGACACCGTCCGGAACCCGCCCCCGCCGGGGCGGAACCGGCTGCTCAGCGCCCGCCCGAGACCTCCAGGAACGCCCCCGTGGTGTACGAGGCCGCCGGGGAGAGCAGGAAGAGGATCGCCTCGGCGACCTCCTCCGGCTGCCCGCCGCGGCCCATCGGCAGACCGGGCGCGACCCGGTCGACCCGGCCGGGCTCCCCGCCGAGCGCGTGGATGCCGGTGTGGATCAGCCCCGGCCGCACCGCGTTGACCCGGATGCCCTCGGCGGCGACCTCCAGGGCGAGGCCGCGGGTCATCGAGTCGACGGCGCCCTTGGCGGCCGCGTAGTCGACGTACTCGTTCGGCGAGCCGATCCGGGAGGCGGCCGAGCCGACGTTGACGATGGCGCCGCCGCGCCCGCCGTGCTGGGTGGACATCCGGCGGACGGCCTGGGCCGCGCACAGGAACGGGCCGGTGATGTTGGCGGCCCAGATCCGGTTCAGCCGGTCCTCGTCGATCTCCTCCAGCCGGCACTGCTTCTCCAGCGTGCCGGCGTTGTTCACCAGCCCGGTGAGCGGGCCGAGTTCGTCGTCCACGGTGCTGAACAGCCGTTCCACCTCGGCGGTGCGGGTGACGTCGGCGCGGACCGCGAGTGCGGTGCCGCCCTCGGCCCGGATCGCGTCCACGACGGAGGACGCCGCAGCTTCGTCCGTACGGTAGTTGACGCAGACCCGGTAGCCGCGGCGGGCGGCCAGCAGGGCGGTGGCGGCACCGATGCCGCGCCCGGCGCCGGTGACGATCAGGACCTCGTCGGTGGGAGTGGTCGACATGCCCGGTACGCTACCCGGCGCTCCGGCCGGGGACACCCGTGGCGGCCGCCCGCAGGGGGCCGTGCCTCATGGCCCGGTATCGGTGGCCGGGCCGGCCCCGGACCGGAATTCGCTCGCCCGGCGCGGCCCGCTCCGGCGAGGATGCCCGGACGAGGATGCGGTGCCCGCCCGTCCGTACGAGAGGAGTCCGCCGATGTCCACGGTTCCCGCCGTTCCCGCCGTAGCGTCCGTTTCTTCCGTTCCCGGCACGGTTCTGCTCTCGGGCATCGTCGGCTCCACCGCGTACGGCTTCGCCCACGCCGGCTCCGACCTCGACCGGCTGGGCCTGTTCGCCACCCCCACGGAGGAGTTGCACGGCCTGCACCGACCGGCCGAGTCCCACGTCGGCACCGCGCCCGACCTCACCCTGCACGAGGCCGCCAAGTGGTGCCGGCTGGCGCTGAGCTGCAACCCGACCGCCTCCGAACTGGTCTGGCTGCCGGAGGAGCTGTACGAGGTCCGCACCCCGCTCGGCGACGAACTGGTCGGCCTGCGGGTGGCCTTCCTCAGCGCGCCGGCCGTCCGGAAGGCGTACCTCGGCTATGCCGACCAGCAGTTCCGCAAGCTGCTGACCCGCGACACCACCGACCCGGCCACCCGTCGCCGGGCCGCCAAGCACGCCCGGCACCTGGTCCGGCTGGTCGAGCAGGCCGTCCGCCTGCACGAGACCGGCCGCAACCTGATCCGGCTGCCCGACCCCGAACGCATCCGCGAACTCGGCGAACGCATCGCCGACCGCCCCGCCCTCGCGGAGGGCCTGCTCGCCGACGCGGCCGACCGCCTCACCGGCCCCGGCATCCTGCCCGCCGCCCCCGACCCACGCCCCGTCGAGGCCTGGCTCCGCCGCGTCCGCGCCGCCCACTACACCCCGCCTCAAGGCCCGCTCCACACGCCCGGTGCGCCCGTGCAATCCACTGGCGGAGCCCTGGGCCCCACCGGGTAGGATCGCGGTGGTCCTTTCACCCGGCACGCCGGGCGTGCGAGGGCCGCGGGCCACTAGCTCAATTGGCAGAGCTGCGGACTTTTAATCCGTAGGTTCAGGGTTCGAGCCCCTGGTGGCCCACTCCTCCCGGAGGCGGTCTTACCCCCGCTGACCTGCGATTCAGCGCCCTGACCCGGTTCTGCCGGTCGGGGCGCTTTCGCTTTCCCTGGTGCGGGTGAGCCCGAAGTGATCCCGACGGTTTCGCCGACCGCCGCCTCACGGGCCCGGAGAACCAGCCGTGCCGCGGCCTCGGACGTCTCCCGGTCGATCTCCGGGAGGAGGCTGGTGCACGTGTCGGACGTGGGCGTGATCGTGGAGTGCCGCGGCGTCCCCAGGGGCGAGACCCTTCGGGTGAAGAAGCGGAGCAAGGCCGCCTGATCGGCGGTTTGCCGACTGCCGGGGAGTTTTCCAGACCATACGTTCAACTCCGGCGCTCACAGCGGCGGCGCTCGTGCACGGAGTTAGTCCACACCTGCCACGGACCTCGAAGCCAGGAGGAACAGTCATGCGCCTGACCCGCTGCGCTCTTGTCGCCGCAATGGTGGCGGCTTCCGCCTCGGCCTTCGGCCTGCCCCTCTTCTTCATGGACCGGATGTCCCACGGTTCCGATGCCACGCGGGTCCGCATGGTCAGCTCCTCCGGTACCTCGCAGAGCAGGGCCGAATCGTCCTGGCCACTGTCCACGAATCCGGGCCCGCAGGAATCAGTGCGCCCCTGTCACAGCTACGGCGGCCCCTACTGCGGCTGGGTGGAAATCTACTGGGGCGGCTGTGACAGGGAGTGGGGCCTGAGCTTCGGGATCAAGAACCCTGGCCGGATCTGCCCCCACGACCTCCGCGCGAGCTCCTCGGCCACGTCGGACTCCACCGAAAGCAGCGGTTCCTCCTGACCGGTTCCGCCGGGAGGACAACGTTCTCGCCCCCGGGAGGCCTGCCGTCCGCTATCGGCGCGGCTGGGTGGGCGGCGCGCCAGGCTCCTGATGTGACGTGACGTCAGATGCTGAAGATGTCGCCGGTTCCTGTTCCGACCGAGCAGCACGCTGCCGACGACGTCGGCGAAGCCAGGCGGTGGCCGGCACTCCCAGAACCATCAGCAAGCCACCGGCCGCGATCCCGATGCGCTTCGTGCTCAGACGGCCAGTGCTCCTGCCGACAGCCGCACCATCAGGCGGAAGAGGGAGGTCGGTGCCCCCGGAGGCGAGAGCCTCCGGCGCAGGCTGGCCGTTTTGATGGTGCTCCCCTTCCTGGGGCGACGGGGCGCCGGACTCCTGGGGCGACGGGGTGCCGGACGAGCCACCCTCGTCGGCAGCTTCACCATCGTGCGGACGAGCGTGGTCACCGCGGTCACCGTCGTTGTCGTAGTCGTCGATGCAGTGGGCGGCTGCGAAGCGGAAGGCTCGCTCGTGGCGGCCGAAGGCCTTCACCACGAAGACCGGGTGCTCCCTGAAAAAGCCACGAATCTGAAACTGATACAGGCCGCTGGTGTTGGTGGGATAGTTCACGTCCAAATACGTTGAGACGGTAAGGCCGGGCCATGGCGCTTCCGGTGGCGCGGACTGGTCTGGCGGGTCCCTCTGGAGAACGAGGGCCTCCGGCCCGCGCCGGCCGTTGGTCAGAATCGCCCTGAGGTTTTCGTCGATGAGCACGACACGGCGGGGACTGTGGCAGCGGCGCCAGGGATTGCGGCGATCGCGGTCCCGGTCCCGGTCCCCGTCCCCGTCCTCGTCCCCGTCCCGGAGCCACGGGGAGCCGGACGCGTGCCGCGTGGACGCCTGCGCGGCGACGCCCGCAGGCGGAGGCGCAAGGGCGATGGCCGCGCCTGCCAGCGACGCTGCAACCCAGGGTCGAAGATTCATCCAGTGACCTCCATGGGCGGTGGACGCAGGCAACCGCCTGCTGTGCGACACAGCCGAGTGCCAGAAGAAGTTAAGAGGAGTCGGCTCATCGCATCGTGAACATCTCCGGGGCGCCGCACCCTTGTCACTCAGCCGCAGGAGTTTCGTGCCCTGTCCGGCCAGGACGGCGTGGTTCGGACACCCGGCCGGAGCCGAGCTGTGTGAGCGGTGCGTGAGCGGGCCGGCGGGTCGGCGCACCGGCACCGGTGTTTCCACAGCTCGGCGTACTGCACGCTGACGTTCCGTCGAGCGCCGGACCGTTGTTGCCGCACGCCCGCGCGGATCCGCGCACCCGACGACCGCCGGCCTGAAGGACCGGCCGCCGCGGCCGCTCCGACTCCGCGACACCCTCCACGGGCCGCCCCGGCGGCCGGAATCCGGCGCCGGTGCAGGAACCGTGAAGTGGCATGGCTCACGTCGGAATCGGGCGTTTTCGACTGTTCTGTCGTGGTGTCGTCCGCCGATCGACAGCGTTGTCCGCGGCCCGGAGGTCCGTGATCGTGTCGGGCCTAAATATGATCGGAAGCCACGATCGTCGGTTAGTGGTGACGGTCGTATGTGCAACCTGGGAACGGTCCGGACCGTCTCTCTGTGTGCGGTGCGCCGGATCGTCAGGGGCGTCGCTTCCGTCGGTGAAAGGTACGCGCATGTCAGGTCGGAGGGGCGAGAGCCCGGCTCGGGGCGAAGGCGTGCCCGCGACGGAAGACGCCGCGGGCTCCGTGCCCTCCCCGCGTGCCGGCGGCCGGGCGGAGGCCCGTCGCGCCGCCCAGGGCAAGGGCGGACGCGGCGGTGGCGGCGGGAAAGCGGAGGCCGCGTCGGCGGGTGGTGGCCGGGCCGCCGCCCGCAAGAGCGCCAAGCCCAAGAAGAACGTGAAGAAGATCGTCGCCTGGTCGACGGCGGGCGTGCTGGTGGTCATCGCCGGCGTCGGCGGCGCGATCTACCTCAAGCTGAACGCCAACATCAAGTCCTTCGACGCCGACGCGATAGCCCGCAACCGCCCCCCGGAGGCGAAGGCCGACGCGGACGGCAACAAGCCGGTCAACATCCTGCTGATCGGTTCGGACAGCCGCGGCAAGAACAACGCCGACCTCGGCGGCGGCGAGGACGGCGGCGCCCGTTCGGACACCACGATCCTGTTGCACGTCTACGCCGATCACAAGCACGCCGTGGGGATCTCGATACCGCGCAACGCCAAGGTCGAGCTGCCGTCCTGCAAGTTGCCCAACGGCAAGTGGACCAAGGGCGGCAACACCGATCTGTTCAACGCCGCGTTCTCGATGGGCGGCAGCGACGACGGCAACCCGGCCTGCACCCAGAACACGGTGGAGAAGCTCACCGGCATCCGCGTCGACCACACCCTCGTGGTCGACTTCAACGGCTTCGCCTCGATGACCTCGGCCGTCAACGGCGTGGACATCTGCCTGCCGAAGCCGATCTACGAGGGTGACATCAACCCCAAGCTGAAGAAGAAGGGCGACCTCGTCCTTCCGCAGGGCAAGCAGACCGTGGAGGGCCAGAAGGCGCTCGACTACGTCCGGCTGCGGCACGGCATCGGCGACGGCTCGGACATCGGCCGGATGAAGCGCCAGCAGGCGTTCCTCGGTTCGCTCGCCAGCAAGATCAAGAAGGATGGGATGAACCCCACCACCCTTCTGCCGCTGGCCGACGCGGCGACCAAGTCCCTGGTCGTCGACCCCGGCCTGGACTCCGCCGACAAGCTGCTCTCCTTCGGCCTGTCGCTGAAGAACATCGACATGCACGACCTCAAGTTCGTGACGGTCCCGTGGCGTTACCGCACCCAGGACCAGGACCTCGACCTGGTCCAGGCGGACGCCGGCAAGCTCTGGGAGACCCTCAAGGCCGACCAGACCATCGACGGCCAGAACGCCACCGGCCAGCAGCCGGACGCCCCGGCCGACGGCACCAGCCCGGCTTCGCAGCAGCCCGCGCCGGCCACCACCCCGGCCGCCCCGGCCGGGGACACCGCCAACTCGGCGATCAGGGTGGCGGTCTACAACGGAACGACCGTCAACGGCCTGGCCGGCAAGGCGACCGAACAGCTGAAGGGCGCCAAGTTCACCGCCAGCACGGCGGGCCAGGCGGCCAGCACCAAGTACAAGGCCACCACGATCGAGTACGGCTCCGGGCAGAAGGCGAACGCCGAGAAGGTCGCCGCGCTGTTCCCGGGCGCCGGTCTGGAGACCAGCAGTGCCCGGGGCATCTCGGTGATCGTCGGCCAGGAGTACGCGGCCGCGATGGGGATGGCGCCCGGTGCCCCCGCAGGCGGCGGCGCGCCGTCCGCCGCCCCGGGCGTCCCGGCGCCCCCGCAGCCGCTGCCGACCACCATCACCAACGACGCCCGCTCCGCGGACGACGACATCTGCGCGAACACCAGCTACGGCAGCGGCGGCTGACCGCACCCGCCGGAACACGGGAGCACGGGGACGACCCCCGGGCCGGCGCCCTCCGGGGCGCGCGGGTCCGGGGGTCGTGCCATGGTGGGCCTGGGGCCCGGACGCCCCGGGGCCCGAACGCCTCCGGGCAGGGACCCAGCGGTCACCGCGAAAGGCGGACCCCCATGCCCGAGATCGCCCTCCAGCTCGACATCGCCGCACCCCGGGCCGTGGTGCTCGCCGCGCTCACCACGCACGACGGGCTGACCGCCTGGTGGACCACCGGCGTGGACCGCGACGGCGACGTCCTGCTGTTCGACTTCCCCGACGTCCCCGAGCCGTTCCGGCTGCGGGTGGAGCGGGCGGACCGGGACCGGGTGGTGTGGACCAACGCCGGCTCCTTCCCGCCGCACTGGGCCGGCACCTGGATCAGCTGGGAGCTGTCCGACCAGCCGGGCGCGTCCGACCAGCCCGCCACAGCCGACCGGTCCGGCGCGTCCGACCAGCCCGAGCGCACCCGGCTGCTGTTCCGCCACGGCGGCTGGCAGCCGGGCAGCGAGGAGGGCGTCCCGGCGGTGGCCGGCACCTGGGCCGAACTGCTGGTCCGGCTCAAGGACTACGCGCAGAGTGGCAAGGTGCAGCCGTACTTCGTCACCGCGCACCGCCACGACGCCCCGTGAAAACCCCGTGAACGCCCCGTGACGGTCCGGCCGCCGGTCGCCCGCAGGGCGCCGTCCGGTGGCGGGATCGCGGCGGCGGGCCGATGGTGGCGGTGTACCGCCGTCGTCCCGGCCGGGCCGGACCCCCACGCGGCCCGACCCGCCCGACGGCCCGACCGCTCCGACCACCACAGCCGGCCACCACCGCCTCCGGGAGGCCCAGCAATGCCCGTAGTCACCGATCCGTACATGCCCGGCACCCCGTGCTGGGTCGACCTGATGGCGAGCGACCAGCAGGCCGCGCTCGACTTCTACCGCGACCTGTTCGGCTGGCAGGGCAAGGTCGGCCCGGCCGAGTTCGGCGGCTACGCCGTGTGCCTGCTCAACGGCCGGCCGGTCGCCGGGATCATGGCGCAGATGGCGCCCGAGGGGCAGCCGACGCCGCCCGTCGCCTGGACCACCTACCTCGCCTCGGACGACGTCGACGCGGCCCGGGCATCCATCGCCGCGGCCGGCGGCACCCTCCTGTACGACCCGATGGACATCGGCACGATCGGCCGGATGCTGGTCGCCGCCGATCCGACCGGCGCGGTGTTCGGGGTCTGGCAGGCGATGGACTTCATCGGCGCGGGCGTGGTCAACGAGCCCGGCGCGCTGGTCTGGAACGAGCTCAACACTGCCGACACCGGCGCGGCCGGCCGCTTCTACCAGCCGGCCCTCGGGCTGCGCCCGGCCACCATCCAGGGCATGGACGGCTACTTCTCGCTCAATGTCGGCGACCGTACGGTGGGCGGCATGCAGGCGATCCCCGGCTACCTGGCGCCCGGCACGCCCTCGCACTGGATGACCTACTTCTCGGTGGACAGCACCGACTCCACGGTGGACGCCTTGGTCAAGGCCGGCGGCTCGGTGATCCAGCCGGCGTTCGACATGCAGTCCGGCCGGATGGCGGTGGTCCAGGACCCGCAGGGCGCGGCCTTCGCGGTCATCGAGGCGCCCGAGGCACAGATGCCCGACTCGCCGTAACGCCGTCCCGGCCCGGCAGTGCCGGGCAACCGGAAGCCGCCCTTCCCGCGACGCGCCGCCGGGAAATGGGCGGCTTCCCGCCCGTTCCCGGGTAAGACTGCACCCATGCTGGGGCTACCGGACGACATCCGTGCTTTCCTCTTCGACCTCGACGGGGTGCTCACCCAGACCGCGAAGGTGCACGCTGCGGCCTGGAAGGACACCTTCGACACCTTCCTGCGCGCCGAAGCCGTCCGAACCGGCGGGCAGTTCGTCCCCTTCGACGCCGTCACCGACTACGACACCTACGTGGACGGCCGCCCGCGCCTGGACGGCACCCGCGCGTTCCTGCTCAGCCGGGGCATCGAACTGCCCGAGGGCACCCCGGAGGATCCGCCCAACTCCCGTACCGTGCAGGGGATCAGCCGGGCCAAGAACGACACCGTGCTGCGGCTGATCCGGGAGCAGGGCGTCCAGCCGTACCAGGGCTCGGTCGACTACGTGCACCGGCTGCGCGCGGCCGGGCTGCCCAGCGCCGTGGTCTCCTCCAGCGCCAACTGCCGCGACGTGCTGCGGGCGGCCGGCATCGAGGAGCTGTTCGAGGTGATCGTGGACGGCAACGTGGCCAAGGCCGAGGGCCTGCCCGGCAAGCCCGCCCCCGACACCTATCTGTACGCCGCCCGCGCCCTCGGCGTCGAACCCGCCCACGCCGCGGTCTTCGAGGACGCGCTCGCCGGGGTCGCCTCCGGCCGGGCCGGCGGCTTCGGCGCGGTGGTCGGGGTGGACCGCGTCGGCCAGGCCGCCGAACTGCGCCGGGACGGCGCCACCGTGGTCGTCCGGGACCTCTCCGAGCTCCTGGGGGAGAAGGCATGAGTCCCGCGGACAACTTCGCGATCGACCCCTGGCAGATCACCGAACAGGGCCTGGACCTGACCTCGCTGGCCCGCGCCGAATCCGTCTTCGCGCTCTCCAACGGGCACATCGGCCTGCGCGCCAACCTGGACGAGGGGGAGCCGCACGGCCTGCCCGGCACCTACCTCAACGGCGTCTTCGAGCTGCGCCCGCTGCCGTACGGCGAGGGCGGCTACGGCTACCCGGAGTCGAGCCAGAGCGTCATCAACGTGACCAACGGCAAGATCATCCGGCTGCTGGTGGACGACGAGCCCTTCGACCTGCGCTACGGCGAACTCCTCAGCCACAAGCGTTGGTTGGACTTCCGCGAGGGCGTGCTGCACCGGGAGGCCGAGTGGACCTCTCCGGCCGGGCGGACGATCAGGGTGCGCTCCTCCCGGCTGGTCTCGCTCACCCAGCGCGCCGTCGCCGCCGTCGAGTACAGCATCGAGGCGGTGGACGGCCCGGTGCGGATCGTGGTCCAGTCCGAGCTGGTCGCCAACGAGCAGCTGCCCGGCGGCCCCGAGGGCGACCCGCGGGCCGCCGCCGTGCTGGAGGCGCCGCTGCACCCCGAGGCGCACCACGCCAGCGGCACCAAGGCCGTCCTGGTGCACCGCACCCGCTACAGCGGCATCCGGGTCGCGGCCGGGATGGACCACGTCATCGAGGGTCCGGAGAAGTCCGACACCGTCGCCGAGTCCGAGACCGACCAGTGCCGGATCAGCGTCACCACCGTGCTCAAGGCCGGACAGCGGCTGCGGCTGACCAAGTTCATGGCCTACGGGTGGTCCGGCACCCGCTCGCTGCCCGCCGTCCGGGACCAGGTGGAGGCCGCGCTGACCGCCGCCCGGTACACCGGCTGGGACGGGCTGGTCACCGAACAGGCCGACTTCCTCCGGGAGTTCTGGGAGACCAGCGACATCGAGATCGAGGGCGACGTCGAACTCCAGCAGGCCGTCCGGTTCGCGGTCTTCCACGTCCTGCAGGCCGGCGTCCGCAGCGAGGAGCGGGCCATCCCCGCCAAGGGGCTGACCGGGCCCGGCTACGACGGGCACAGCTTCTGGGACACCGAGACCTTCGTCCTGCCGGTGCTCACGTACTGCCTGCCCTCCGCCGTCAACCAGGCCCTGCGCTGGCGGCACACCACCCTGCCGCTGGCCCGCGAGCGGGCGGTCCAACTCGGCCTGTCCGGCGCCGTGTTCCCGTGGCGGACGATCCGCGGCGAGGAGTGCTCCGGGTACTGGCCGGCCGGCACCGCGGCCTTCCACATCAGCGCCGACATCGCCGCCGCCGTCGCCCGCTACGTCCGGGCCACCGGGGACGGGGAGTTCGAGCGCGACTACGGGCTCGAACTGCTCGTCGAGACCGCCCGGATGTGGCGCTCGCTCGGCCACCACGACGTGGCCGGGAAGTTCCGCATCGAGGGTGTCACCGGCCCCGACGAGTACAGCGCCGTCGCGGACAACAACGTCTTCACCAACCTGATGGCGCAGAGCAACCTGCTCGCCGCCGCCGAGGCCGCCGTCCGCCACCCGCACGAGGCCGCGCGGCTCGGCGTGGACACCGAGGAGACCGCCGCCTGGCGCGACGCGGCCGCCGCGATGTACATCCCGTACGACGAGGACCGCGGCATCCACCCGCAGGCCGACGGCTTCACCCACCACCAGGTCTGGGACTTCGAGCACACCCCGCCGGAGAAGTACCCGCTGCTGCTGCACTACCCGTACTTCGACCTGTACCGCAAGCAGGTGGTCAAGCAGGCCGACCTGGTGCTCGCCATGCAGGTCCGCGGCGACGCCTTCACCGACGAGCAGAAGGCCCGCAACTTCGCCTACTACGAGCGGCTGACCGTCCGGGACTCCTCGCTCTCCGCCTGCACCCAGGCGGTCATCGCCGCCGAGGTCGGCCAGCTCGACCTCGCCTACGACTACACGGCGGAGGCGGCGCTGATGGACCTGCACGACCTCGGCGGCAACACCCGCGACGGCCTGCACATGGCCTCGCTCGCCGGGGCCTGCATCGCCCTGGTGGCCGGCTTCGGCGGGCTGCGCGACCACACCGGGACGCTCTCGTTCCAGCCCCGGCTGCCGTCCGGGCTGATGCGGCTGAGCTTCTCGCTGCTGGTGCGCGGGCACCTGCTCGGCGTCGAGATCACCCACGAGCGGACGACGTACACGCTGCGCCGCGGCGAGGTTCTCGTCGTGCGGCACGACGGCGAGGCGGTCCGGGTCAAGTCCGGCTCCCCGGTCACCGTGCCGACCACCGCCCCGCCCGCCCAGGAGCGGGTCGCCCAGCCCCCGGGCCGCGAACCCGCCCGCCGCCAGCCCCAGGCCGGCCTCGCGGCGGGCAAGCTCGGCCAGCAGGACCACCTGGCGGCGGAGTAGGACCACGGCGGCGGGCGTGCGCACCGAACCCGGGGCGCACGCCACCCCGCCAGCCGTCCGGCCGCCCCGGCCCGGTCCCGCCCCGCGCCCCACCCTCACCCGTGCGGCCCACCCCGGCTGCGCCCGCCACCCCGCCGACGGAGGGTGCAGGTGTCCCGTGGCAACCGAAGGAGTGCAGCCGTGGCGAGCGTGGCCGAACAGATGGTGGAGGTGCTCCGGCAGGCCGGGGTGGAGCGGGTCTACGGCGTCGTCGGCGACAGCCTCAACCCCGTCGTCGACGCGATCCGCCGGGCCGACGGCATCAGCTGGGTGCACGTGCGCAACGAGGAGGCCGGCGCCTTCGCGGCCGCCGCCGAGGCCGAGATCTCCGGACGGCTCGCGGTCTGCGCGGGCTCCTGCGGCCCCGGCAACACCCACCTCATCCAGGGCCTCTACGACGCCCAGCGCAGCGGCCTTCCGGTGCTCGCGCTCGCCTCGCACATCCCGTCCGGGCAGATCGGCACCGGCTTCTTCCAGGAGACCCACCCCGAGCGGGTGTTCACCGACTGCAGCAACTGGTGCGAGATGCTCTCCACCCCTGCCCAGCTGCCCCGCCTGCTGCGGGTCGCGATCCAGCACGCGCTCGGCTCGCACGGCGTCTCGGTGCTCGCCTTCCCCGGGGACGTCGCCGCGCTCCCCGCCGCCGCACCCACCGGCACCAGCCACTTCCTCACCGAGCAGGCCGTCGCCGCGCCGCCCTGGTCCCAGGTGCAGGAGCTGGCCCGGCTGCTCAACGAGGCCCGCAAGGTCGTGCTGTTCTGCGGCGCCGGGGTGCGCGGGGCGCACACCGAGGTGCTGGCGGCCGCGCAGGCCCTGAACGCGCCGATCGGCCACTCCCTGCGCGGCAAGGAGTGGATCCAGTTCGACAACCCGTACGACGTGGGCATGAGCGGACTGCTCGGCTACGGCGCGTGCCACGAGGCGCTGCACTCCGCCGACCTGGTGCTGCTGCTCGGCACCGACTTCCCGTACGACTCCTTCCTGCCGCAGGCGCACACCGTCCAGGTCGACCACGACGCCACCCGGCTCGGCCGCCGCACCGCCCTCGACCTGGCCGTCCACGGCGACGTGGCCGCCACCCTGCGGGCCGTGCTGCCGCTGCTGGAGGCCAAGTCCGACCGGGCCTTCCTGGACGGGATGCTGCGCAAGCACTGCCGGGCGCTGGAGGACGTGATCGGTGCGTACACCCGGGACATCGAGAAGCACCTGCCGATCCACCCCGAGTACGTCGCCTCGGTGCTGGACGACGTGGCCGCCGAGGACGCGGTGTTCACCGTGGACACCGGCATGAACAACGTCTGGGCCGCCCGCTACCTCCAGCCCAACGGCCGTCGCCGGGTGATCGGCTCCTTCCTGCACGGCTCGATGGCCAACGCCCTCCCGCACGCGATCGGCGCCCAGGCCGCCTGCCCGGGGCGGCAGGTGGTCGCGATGGCGGGCGACGGCGGGATCGGCATGCTGCTCGGCGAGCTGCTCACGGTGGCCAAGCACCGGCTGCCGGTGAAGACGGTGGTCTTCAACAACGGCGCGCTCGGCATGATCAAGCTGGAGATGCTGGTCTCCGGCTACCCGGAGTCCGAGATCGACAACGGGGACGTGGACTACGCCGGGATCGCCCGGGCGATGGGCATCCAGGCCAAGCGGGTGACCGAGCCGTCCCGGGTCCGGGAGGTGCTGGCGGAGGCGCTGGAACGGCCGGGTCCGGCCCTGGTGGACGTGGTCACCGACCCCAACGCGCTGTCCATCCCGCCGCACATCACCGCCGCCCAGCTGAAGGGCTTCGCGCTGGCGGCGAGCAGGACGGTGCTCTCGGGCGGAGTCGGGCGCATGATCGACCTGGCGCGGAGCAACCTGCGGAACATTCCGCGGCCGTGAGCGCGGGTTCTCGGGCTGCTTGCCTCTGAGGCAAAATTCTTGCCTGTGCGGCACGCCGGGTGTCCACTGGACACATGACCAGCAGCTCCACCGGTGCCGCCGCCACGGGCGAACAGCTCGACGACCAGGAGGTCGCCGGCCTCGCCGCCCGCCTCCGTGAGCACCGGCTCAGCAGCCGTCTCACGCTGGAGGTGGCCGCCGGACGGGTCGGGCTCTCCCCAGCTTATCTGTCCCGGCTGGAGACCGGCCGCCGGCAGCCCTCGCTGCCCGTCCTGCTCGGCCTCGCCCGCGCGTACGGGACCTCGGTCTCCGGCCTGCTCGGCGAGACCCTGGCCGAACCGGACCCGGTCGTCCGCGGCGGCGCCATCGAGCCCGGTCGGGCCGGTGGCTGGGGCTACCGCCGGGCCGGCGCCCCCGGCCGCGCCATGCAGGCCCTGCGGGTCCACGTCCCGCCGGGCGTGCAGGACGCGGTGGTCCGGGTCCACCCGGGCGAGGAGTGGCTGTACGTCCTGAAGGGCGCGCTCCGGGTCACCCTCGGGGACCGCGTCCACCACCTCGCGGTGGGCGACTCCGCCCACTACGACTCGCTCACCCCGCACTGCATCGCCGCGGAGTCCGACGGCGACGTCGAACTGCTCTTCGTCCACACCCTGCTGCAGAGCCCCGGCGGCGAACTCTGCCTCGGCGGCGGCCCCGCCGCCGTTCACTGACCTGCCGTCAGAACACCCCGGAGGAGATCACCATGGCCGATCCCGCCACCACCGCCACCCCGGCCGCCGCGGCCGACACCGCCGCCGGTCCGAAGACCATCGACGCCGGCAAGTGGGCCAACAAGCGCGTCTACCACCGCCTGGTGCTCTACACCGTCGGCTGCCACGCCTTCGCCGGATTCATCATCCTCCTGTTCGAGCTCGGCAGCCGCAACAAGTAGTCCACACCCCCGACCGGCCGCCCGCCCCCGCCCCCGAGGGGGGCGGGCGGACCGCCCCCCGGACCGGCACCCCCTCCGCCGCAGTGCCGCCTCCGGCGACTGCGGCGCCCCGGAGGCCGCCCGTTCCCTGCCTGCCCGTCATGCCCCGCACGTCGGTTCGGGGGATGCCGGCGCGGCCGAAGCCCCGCCCACCCTCCCCCTCACGCCCTGCGCAGCAGTTCGCAGAGGGCCTGCACCGCCGCCGGGAAGGCGTGATCCGGCGGGGCGGCGTAGCCGATGACCAGGGCGGGTGGGGCGGTGTCGGCGGGGGACGGTGCGGCGCGGTGCCAGGTGAGGCCGTTGAGGGAGAGGCCGGCCCGCTGGGCACGGGCGAGGAGTTCGGTTTCGGGGGTGGAACCGGGCGGCAGCTGGAGGACGGCGTGCAGGCCGGCCGCGATGCCGGTGACCCGGATGTGCGGGGCGCGTTCGGCGAGCGCCGCGACCAGGTGGTCGCGGCGGCGCCGGTAGTGCAGCCGGCAGCGCCGCACGTGGCGGTCGTACGTGCCGGAGGTGATCAGCTCCGCCAGCGTCAGCTGGTCCAGCACCGGGGACATCGTGTCGGCCAGCGCCTTCAGCCGGGCGACCGGTTCGACCAGCGCGTCCGGCAGGGCCAGCCAGGCCAGTCGCAGGCCCGGTGCGAGGCTCTTGGCGGCCGTTCCGGCGTACACCACCCGTTCCGGGTCCAGCGCCTGCATCGCGCCGAGCGGCTGCCGGTCGTAGCGGAACTCGCCGTCGTAGTCGTCCTCGATGACGTACCGGTCGTGCTCCCGCGCCCACCGCACCGCTTCCGCCCGCCGGCCGGCGGACAGCGCGGCGCCGGTGGGGAACTGGTGGGCCGGGGTGAGCAGGACGGCGTCGGCCCGGTTGCCGAGCCGGTCGACCACAGCGCCGTCCGCGTCCAGCGGCACCGGGGCGGTGGCGAGCCCGGCGGCCCGGGCGACCGCGTGCTGCGGCGGCAGCCCGTACTCCTCGACGCCCAGCGTGCGGGCGCCGCGTTCCCGCAGGGCGGCGCAGAGCAGGCCGAGGCCCTGGGTGACGCCGGTGCAGACGAGCAGGTGGTCCGGGTCGGTGCGGACGCCGCGGACCCGGGCCAGGTAGTGGGTGAGCGCCTGCCGCAGTTCGATCCGGACGAGCGGGCTGCCGTAGTCGAGGGCCTCGTGCGGTGCGGTGGCGAGGGCGCGGCGGGCGGCGGTGAGCCAGGCGGTGCGGGGGAAGAGCGAGACGTCGGGCCGTCCGGACATCAGGTCGTACCGGGCCGTCTGCCGCCGCGGCGCCGTCCGGGCCGCCGGCCGCCGGCCCTGGACCGGCTCCGGCACTGCTCGCCGGGCGACGGTGGTGCCGGAGCCCTGCCGGGAGCTGAGCCAGCCCTCCGCGGTGAGCTGGCCGTACGCCTCGACCACGGTGTTGCGGGCGATCCCGAGGTCCTCGCCGAGTGCCCGGGAGGACGGCAGGCGGGTGCCGGGGGCGAGCCGCCCGTCCTGGACGGCTTCGCGCAGCGCGTCCTCCAGGGCGGCCCGCAGCCCGGCACCGGCGGCCCGCCGTTCGGTGAGGTCGAGGTGCAGGTCGCCGCCGAAGGAGGTCCAGGAGGTGCTCACGGCCCCATTCTCGCGTGGCCGGGTGTGGTGCCCCGTGAACCGCCCGTGACGACCGCCGCCTTCCCCGCCGGCCGGAGGCCGGCCCGCCCGGTGCAGCCACCACGTTTCCTCCACGTCCTGTTTCCCGCCGCTGCCCGGGCCGCCCGGGTGCCCGACGCGCTACGGTGCTGCGCATGGCGAACTTTGTACTGGTGGCGGGGGCCTGGCTCGGTGCCTGGGCGTGGGACGAGGTCGCGGCGGAGCTGCGCGCGGCCGGGCACGGGGCGTACCCGTTGACGCTCTCCGGGCTCGCGGAGAAGCGCGGCACGCCTGCCGGGCAGCAGGCGCACGTGGCCGACGTCGTCGCCGGCGTGGAGCGGCTGGACCTGCGCGACGTGGTGCTGGTCGGGCACAGCTACTCGGGCATCCCGGTGGGCCAGGCCGCCGAACGGATCGGCGACCGGCTGGCCGGGCTGGTCCTGGTGGACGCCAACGTGCCGGTGGCGGGGGAGTCCTTCGCCGACCAGATGCCGGAGCCGGCCGCGCTGCGGGCGGACCTCGCCGCGCACGGGGGCTGGTGGCCGCCGCTGCCGCCGGCCGAGTTCGCCGAGCAGGGGCTGACGGTCGATCAGATCACCCGGATCGCCGCGGGGGCGACTGCGCACCCGGGCCCCTCGCTGACCGAACCCGCTGTCCTGGAAGGCCCGTTGAGCGCGCTCCCGGCGGTGTACGTGAAGTGTCTGCTGGACTGGCCGGAGCCGCCGCCGGTGGCCGCCGAACTGGTCGCGGAGGGCCACTGGCGGCTGGTGGAGCTGGACACCGGGCACTGGCCGATGTTCTCCCGGCCGGCCGAGCTCGCGCGGGTCCTGGCCGAGGCGGCTCGGACGGGTCAGAGCGAGAGGTAGACCGCGCTGCCGGCGCCGGCCAGGAAGCAGTAGAGCGCGAACGGCGTCAGGCTGCGGGTCTCGAAGTACCTGGTGAGGAACCGCACCGAGACGTAGCCGGCCACGAAGGCGGCGAGGCTGCCGGCGAGGACCGGGCCGAGCACGCCGGAGTTCTCCGGCCTGAACAGCTCGGGCACCTTCAGGACCGAGGCGGCCAGGATGACCGGGGTGGCGAGCAGGAAGGAGAACCGGGCGGCGTCCTCGTGGTGCAGCCCGCGCAGGATGCCGGCGCTCATGGTGACGCCGGAGCGGCTGATGCCCGGGAACAGGGCGAGGATCTGCGCGGCGCCGATCCAGGCGCCCTGCCCGTAGCCCAGCCTGGTGAGCCGGTGGTCGGAGGCGACCGCCGGGTCCACGCCCGGTTCGTCGGCGGGGGCGGCGTGTCCGGCCCGGCGGCGGCCGGTGCCGCCGCGCTTGAGCCGCTCGGCGCCGAGCAGGACGAGTCCGTTGAGGGCGAGGAACACCGCGGCCGGGACGGGCTTGCCGAGCGCGTTGCGCAGGGCCTTCTCCAGCGCGAGGCCGGCCACGCCGACCGGGATGGTGGAGAGGACGAGCAGCCAGGCGAGCTTCTCGTTGCGGGTCTCCACCCGGCGGTGCCGGATCGAGCCGAGCAGCCCGTCGATGACCCGGACCCAGTCCCTGCGGAAGTAGACCACCAGCGCGAGCGCGGTGGCCAGGTGCAGGGCGACCAGGGCGGCGAGGTACGAGGAGCCCTCGGCGGTCATGTCGAGGTCGTGCTGGATCCTTCCGCCGACCAGGGCGGGCAGCAGGATGCTGTGGCCGAGGCTGGAGACCGGGAAGAGTTCCGTCACGCCCTGGAGCAGGCCGACGCCTATCGCTTCCGGGTAGGTCAGGGTCGACATCGCGCACCTTCGCTCGGGGGTCGGTGGCCGGCCGGGGCCGGGGCCCTCGCGAAGCTACTACGGGCATGTAGACGTTCGCCAACCCCGCCGTCAGAAGTTCACCGACCGTACGGCTGCGGGACACCGGGGCCGAGGTGCCCGATCAGCGCCGCTGCCACGGCGGCCAGGACGGTGGCGGACGGGACGGCCCGGTGCGCCGCGTCGCAGAGCAGCACGACGGCGGTCACCGCGGCCGGCATGCCCACCAGCGGCAGGGCGACGGTCAGCACGGCGAGCAGACGGCGGGGGCGGTGCGGGGGGTCCGGGCGTGTCACAGCGGCTCTCCTTCGGGCTCGACCCGCGCCACGATGCCGCCTCCCGCGGCGTCAGGTTCAAGTCCTTTTCCGCCGCCGGGGCGGTGCCGGTCAGTCCGATGCCTCCGGGGTGGTGCCGGTCAGTGCGCCGCCACCCGCCGCCAACCGGGACCGTCCGCGGCCACCGGCGCGGTCGCGAAGTCGTAGCGCAGCAGGTCCGGCCCGAGCGCGAGCAGCGAGACCGACGAGGAGCCCCAGATCCGCCCGTCGCCGAAGTCCCGCCGCTGGATCAGCGCGGCGTCCGCGTCCGGCGCCAGCCCGTCCCCGGCGACGATCGGCAGCCATCCGCCCCAGGCCGCCGTGGCCGTCCCCTCGGCGGTCGGCTCGGGCCGGGGCTCGTCGGTGAAGCGGGCCCGGAAGTGGGCGGCCCGCGCGGCCATCAGTGCGCGGATCCGCGCGGAGGTGGTGCGGCCGGCCGCCAGGCCCTCCAGCCCGTCGTTGAGCACCACGCTCAGGCCGGACGGCAGTTCGCGCTCCTCCAGCCGTCCGGCGCCCCAGCTGAACACCCGGGCGCCGTCGGCCCGGACCAGGACGAGGTGGAACGGGTCGTACGGGGTGAGGTCGAGGTGGCCGATCCCGCCCTCCCGGACGGCGGTGAGCGGCAGCCGGCCGCGGGTGCGGCGGGCGTCGGTGGGGGCGAGCGGGCCGAAGCCGTTCAGCAGGCAGGCGGCGGTGCGCCGGCCGGGGTCGACGGCCAGCCAGGTGCCGCCGGCCGCGAGGTCCAGTCCGCCGAGCAGTTCGGGTCGGTCCGGCCAGTGGTGGTCCGGCGGAAGCCAGGCGCGGCCCAGGTACTCGTCCCGGACGGACAGCAGCAGCACCGGGACGGCCGCTCCCGGCTCGATGCTGACGAACGCCGTGCACACGGCGTACCCCCTGACCTCGTCCTGTCATCGGTCTCCTGCCTGCGATCCTGGCACGGCCGTCCGCACCCCGGAAGTGGCCCAAGGAACGGATGGCCGAACGCACCAGGCCCGTGGGCCGCCGCGCTCCTAGGCTGGCAGCCATGACGACGAACGAGACGGCCGGGGGCCCGGTGCCCGCCCCCGAGCAGCGCCTGCAGATGTTCAAGCTGGCCCCCGACTACTACCAGGCGATGATCGCCGTGGACCGGGCCTCCCGGCAGGGCCTCGACCCTCGGCTCGCCCATCTGGTCAAGGTGCACGCCTCGATGATCAACGGCTGCGCCTTCTGCATCGACATGCACTCCGCCGACGCCAACAAGCTCGGTGAGCAGGACCACCGTCTGCTCTCCCTCCCGGCCTGGCGCGAGACCCCGTGGTTCACCGCCCGCGAGCGCGCCGCCCTGGCCCTCACCGAGTCGATCACCCTGGTGACCCAGGGCCATGTGCCGGACGCCGTCTACGCGGAGGCCGCCGCACAGTTCGACGAGACCGAGCTGGCCCAGCTGATCGCGCTGATCGCCACGATCAACGTCTGGAACCGGCTCAGCATCTCCACCCGGATGAGCCCGGCGGCCAAGTGAGCGCCGTCGAGCAGAAGGCCCAGCGGGAGAAGGCCCGGCTGCTGCGGGAGCTGCACCGCCCGGGCGAGCCGCTGGTGCTGGCGAACGCCTGGGACGTGCCGAGCGCCCGGCTGGTGGCCGGCGCGGGGGCGCGGGCGGTGGCGACGGCCAGCGCGAGCGTCTCCTGGTCGCTCGGCAGCGCGGACGGCGGCGGCGCCGACCGCGAGCAGGTGCTGGCCCGGACCGCCCAGGTGGTCCGAGCGGTCGACCTGCCGGTCACCGCGGACCTGGAGGGCGGCTACGCGGACACCGCCGCCGGGGTCGGCGAGACGGTCGCCGCGCTGCTCGCCACCGGCGCCGTCGGGGTGAACCTGGAGGACGAGGGCCGGGCGGCGGAGGAGGCCGCCGAGCGGATCGCGGCCGCCAGGGCCGCGGCGGACACGGCCGGTGTGCCGCTCTTCGTCAACGCGCGCACCGACGTCTTCCTGCGCGGGATCGGCGCTCCGGAGGGCCGGCTCGACGACGCGGTCCGCCGGCTGCGGGCGTACGTCGCGGCGGGCGCGGACGGGGTGTTCGTCCCCGGGGTGTCCGACCCGGAGACCATCGCCGCCCTGGTCGAGGCCGTCCCGGCGCCGCTGAACGTGCTGGTCGGCCCCGGCTCCCCGGCGGTCGCCGAGCTGGCGAAGCTCGGCGTGGCCCGGATCAGCCTGGGCCCCGGCCTGGCCGAGGTGGCGTACGCGGCGGTCCGCCGGGCCGCCGAGGAGGTGTACGGGCGCGGCACGTTCACCGCGCTCGCCGAGGGGCTGAGCTACCCGGAGCTCAACCGGCTGTCCGCTGGCTGAGTGCCGCGGACCGGGCGCGTGGGACGGCCGGCCGTTCGGGGGTCGGCCGGCCGCCCACGGGCCGTTCGCCGGCCCGGCGATATCAGTTCAGGACCTGCCCGCTGAGCCCCGGGTGGCTCATCTGGCTGGTCCCGATCGCCTCGACCTGGTCGGCGGTCCTGCCGACGACGGGGAGCTTGCCCACGGTCCTCAGGGCGACGTCGGCGGGGGAGAGTTCGAGCCCGTCGGTGAGCCCGCCGGTGACGTCCGGCGAGGAGGCGGTCTGGGTGGTGGCGGAGGCCGCCGGGACGGCGAGGGCGAGGCCCGCCATGGTGAGGGCGGCCAGGGTGGCGAGTTTCTTCATGCCCTGCCGAACGACCCGGACCGCCCTCAGGTAACCGGCCGGCTCAGACCGTCACCCACAGGGTGCGCACGCTGTTGCTGACGAACGAGGCGATCGGCTCGTCGGTCCGGCCCTCCGCACGGGCCAGCCCGGGGAAGCGGGTGAACAGGTGCCGCAGCGCCGTCTCGGCCTCCAGCCGGGCGAGCCCGGAGCCGAGGCAGAAGTGCGGGCCGTGGCCGAGCGACAGGTGCTTGGCGGGCTGCCGGGTGAGGTCGAAGCGGTCCGCGTCCGGGTGGTGCCCGGAGTCCCGCCCGGCCGCCGCGTACGAGGCCAGCAGCGCCTCGCCGCGCCGGATCACCACGTCGCCGACCGCGATGTCCTCGCGCGCGTAGCGCAGCGGGAACTGCCCGACAGGCGAGTCGTAGCGCAGCGTCTCCTCGACCACCGCGGACCACGGCTGCTCCCCGTCCAGGACGAGCCGCAGCTGGTCCGGGTGCGCGAGCAGGGCGCGGACGGCGTTGGTGATCAGGTTGAGCGTGGTCTCGTGCCCGGCGACCAGCATCAGCAGCAGGGTGCCGACCAGCTCGGCCTCGCTGAGTCGGTCGCCGGCCTCGCGGACGGCGATCAGGTCGGTGGTCAGGTCGTCACCGGGCTCGGCCCGCTTGGCCGCCACCACCGAGGCCAGCAGCGCGTTCAGGCCCCGCTGCGCGGCCAGGGCCGCCGCCGGGGTGGCCGAGCTGGAGACCATGGTGTCGGACAGCTCGTGCAGCTCGTCCTGCTGCTCCAGCGCGAGGCCGAGCAGTTCGCCGATCACCTGCATCGGCAGCGGGTAGGCGAAGTGCCGCCGCAGGTCGAACTCGCCCTCCAGCTTCGCGACCTCGTCCAGCAGCGCGATCGTCCGGGCCTCGACGGCGGGGGCCAGGTCGGCTATCCGGCGCGGGGTGAAGGCCTGCGAGACCAGCCCGCGCAGCCGCCGGTGGTCCTCGCCGTCGGCGGTGACCATGCCGGGGACGGCGATGAAGTTGAGCAGCGGCCAGCCCTCCGGCAGCCGTCCCTCCCGGAAGGTGCTCCAGAGCCGGGCGTCCTTGCCGACGCGGGGGTCGGCCAGCAGCGACTGGAGGGTGTCGTGGTGGGTTACCGCCCAGACCACCACCCCGCCAGGGAGTTCCACCAGGACCGCGGGGCCGGCCGCGCGGAGTCGGGCGTTCTCGCCGTGCTGGTCGCGGCCGAAGGGGTCGAGTCTGAAGGGCTCGGCGCGGGTTCCGGAGTCGGTGGTGTCCATGCGGGCCTCTCGGGGGCTGGCGGGCGGGGCGGGGTGAAGGCGCTGTAGAGCACCGGGAGGGCGGTCAGGGCCCGGGACCAGGGGGACGGGCGCCACGTCAACTCACCAGGTGGTACGGCAAGTTGGAGGTCGGGCAGGCGGTGCAGCAGGGTCTCGACGGCGGTCTCGACGATGATCCGGGCCGGGTGCTGGGCCGGGCAGACGTGCCGGCCCGCGCCCCACGCGAGGTGCGCCCGGTTGCCGCCGAGCGAGCCGTGCGTGGCGGCCGAGACGCCCTGCGCGGCCGGGTCGGCGTTGGCCGCGGCCAGACCGAGGACGAGCAGGTCGCCCCGGCTGATGTACTGGCCGCCGAGGACGGTGTCGCTCGTGGCCCAGCGACCGGGGAAGTTCTGCGTCGGCGGGTCGCGCCAGAGCACCTCCTCCAGCGCGTCGGAGACGGTCAGCCGCCCGCCGGTGAGGGTGGCCCGGAAGCGCCGGTCGGTGAGCAGCAGCCGCAGCGTGTTGCCGGTCCAGCAGATGGTGGTCTCGTTCCCGGCGACCATCATCACCACCAGGTGGTGCACCGCCTCCTCGTCGGTCAGCGCGGCCGGGTGGGCCAGCAGCCAGGAGGTGAGGTCGGCGCTGGGCGTGGCCCGGCGGCGCTGCACCAGGTCGACCAGGATCGCGTGGAACTCCTGGTTGGCGCGCACCGAATCGGCGCCGCTGTCGGAGATGTCGTTGATCAGCCGGATGAGGTGCGGACCGGCGTCGGTGGGCAGGCCGAGCAGCTGGGTGAAGACCAGCAGCGGCAGCCGGCGCGCGTACTGGGCGACCAGGTCGGCGGTGCCGTCCGGGCCCCAGCTGTCGATCAGCCCGTTGGCGGCGGCCTCGGTGGTCCCGCGCAGCTGCCGGTGGTCGATCTGGGCGAGCGTGTCGGCGACGGCGGCGCGCAGCCGCTGGTGCTCGGCGCCGTCCAGGTTGAGCAGGGTGGGCCGCCAGGAGGTCATCGGCTGGAGTCGCGAGTCGGCGGCCAGCCGGCCCTCGGCGGGCACCCGCCAGCGCCGCGAGTCCTTGGAGAACAGCGCCTCGTTGCGGGTGAGTTCGAGCAGCTCGGCGTAGCCGAGGACGAGCCAGGCCTCGACCCCGGGCTCCAGCTCGATCGGTGCGACCGGGCCGTAGCGTTCGCGCAGCCGGGCGTACAGGCCGTGCGGGTCCTCGGCGACGGCCGGGCCGTACAGCGGGGTCAGCGGCACGCCCACGGGCAACCCGCCGGGCAGGCTGCCGCCGTGGGCGACGGGGCACCCCGGGGGTTCGGGCGTGGTCATCCCTGGAGCTCCAGGATCGAGTTGCGGTGCAGGTGGTCGACGAAGTCGATCAGCAGGTCGTAGGACTGCCGGCGGTCGCGCGCGTCGCAGTGCAGGATCGGCACCTCCGGCAGCAGGTCCAGCGCCGACCGCAGCTCCTCCTCCGGGTAACTCGGCGTGTCCGGGAAGGTGTTGACCGCGATCGCGAACGGGATGCGCTGCTCCTCCAGCCGGCCGAGCACGTCGAAGCTCTCGTCCGGGCGGCGCAGGTCGACCATGGCGATGGCGCCGAGCGCACCGCGCGACAGGTCGTCCCAGAGCGGCCAGAACCGCTGCTGCCCGGGTGTGCCGAACAGGTACAGGGCGAGCCGCGAGTTGAGCGTGATCCGGCCGAAGTCCAGCGCCACCGTGGTGGTGGTCTTGCCGGGGCGCCCGGTGAGGTCGTCCACGCCGGCGCTGGCGGCGGTCATGGTCTCCTCGGTGCGCAGCGGGGTGATCTCGCTCAGCGAGCCGACCAGGGTGGTCTTGCCGACCCCGAACGGACCGGTGACCAGGATCTTGACCGCTCCCTGCACCGAGGAGGGCAGGTACTGCGGTCCGTCGGCGGACCCGGCGGCCCCGGGGGCGGCTTCAGCGGAGTTGGCGGAGGCCAACGAGCACCTCTTCCAGGAGGGTTGCGGGCAGGCGTTCGGCCTGCGGGACGGGCGGGAGCACCTGCACGGCGCCGAGGTCCCACAGGTCCCCGACCAGCACCTTGACGACGCCTAGCGGCAGCCCCAGGTGGGCCGCCACCTCGGCGATGGACAGCAGGCTGTGACAGAGGTCGAGGATGCGCCGGTGCTCGCGGTTCAGCAGCGCGTCCTCGGGTAGCTCCGGCGGCCCGGGTAACGCGCTGACCAGGCTCTCCACGGCCAGCTCGGCCCGGGTGGGGCGGCTGCGCCCGCCGGTGATGACGTACGGCCGGACCGGGCCGCTCACCGGTGGCCCCCCGCCGCGTGGTCGAAGCGCGGCGGGCTGGTGAGGTGGGTGCCGATCCGCTCGACCAGGACCTGCATCTGGTAGGCGACCAGGCCGGCGTCCACCGCGTCGCCGGTCACCACGGCCAGGTGCGCGCCGGCCCCGGCGGCGACGATGAAGAGGTAGCCGCCGCCGTACTCGATGACGATCTGGCGGGTGGCGCTGCCCGGTCCGCCGAAGCCCGTCGCGACGCCGCGGGCCAGCGACTGCAGCCCGGAGCAGGCGGCGGCGAGCCGTTCGGCGTCGTCGCGCTCGATGCCCTCGCTGCGGCCGATCTCCAGGCCGTCGTTGGAGACGACGACGGCGTGCTGGACCTGCGGGACGGCGATGATGTCGGCGAGCAGCCAGCCGAGGTCAGGGGTGGTGGTCATGGAACTCTCCGGAGCGCTGGGGAAGTCGGGGGGAAGCGGGCAGGGAAGGGCCGGACTGGGCCTGGGCCCGGGCGGCGGAACGGCCGCTGGCGGTTCCGGCCTGGAACATCGCCATGAACGACTGCGCGTCCCGGGCCGAGCGGTAGGGCGGCGCGGGCGGCGGAGGGGGAGCGGCGTGCTGGGCGGGGCGGCCCGTGCGGCCGCGCCGGTGGCTCCGGCGGGGCAGCGGGGGAAGGGTGTCACCGGTGGCGGTGTGCCGGCCGGGCGGCGGGGTCTCCACCAGGGGGTGACCGGCGGGAGCGGCCGGTCGGGGGCCGGGGTTGAACGCCTGGTCGTCCGGCCCGAGGCCGGGGACGGTGGGCGGCAGCGGCTCGGTGAGCAGCGCGTTGGGCAGCAGCAGGACCACGCGCACGCCGCCGTACGGGGAGGGCGCCGAGCTGAGCGTGACCCGGAAGCCGTACTGCTCGGCGAGCCGGCCGACCGCGGCCAGGCCCAGCTGCGGCACCTCGCCCAGCCGGGAGACCTCCAGGGTGCTGCCGCCGGCCAGCGCGGCGGAGGCCTTGGCGACGGCCTGTTCCGGCATGCCGACGCCGCCGTCGTCGATCTCGATGACGGCGCCGTTGTGCACCGGCATCAGGGTGACGAACACCTGGGTGCTGGGCGGGGAGTAGCGGGTGGCGTTGTCCAGCAGCTCGGCGATCGCGTGGATCAGCGCCTCGGCGGCGGCGCCGACCACCGCGGTCTCGATCCGGCTGCGCACCACCACGCGCTGGAACGGCAGGATGCGCGACTGGGCGCCGCGGACGACGTCCTCCAGGGCGACCGGTTCCGGCCAGTGCCGGCCGGCCCGCGCGCCGCACAGCACGGCCAGGGTCTGGGCCAGCCTGGCCTGTTGGGCGGCCGCGTGGTCGGCCTTGAGCAGGCCCTCCAGCAGCGCCGGGTCGTCGTGGGTGCGTTCCATCTCGTCCAGCAGCGCCTGCTGGTCGTGGGCCATCACCAGGATCCGGCGGGCGACGCTGAGGAAGGCCCGCTGGGTGGAGGCGGTGTGCTCCTGCTCCTGCTGGACGGCGGCGAGTTCGGCGCCGCGGCGGGAGAGCTCGGCGGCGAGCTGTTCCTGGACGGCGACGAGTTCACGGTGCAGCCGCTCGGCGCGGCCGCGCTGGGTGACGGACACGGCGCGGTACCGCGCGGCGGCCACGAGGGCGAGGACGGCGAGCACGCCGGTTGCCGTTACGGACCACTGAGTCATCGTCACGCCGCGAATTCTAGGGTGATGATCCTACGAAGGTGTGAACGGATCTCGCCAAGTGACCGGATCTCGTCAATATCAAGTCAATTCGGCGTCAATCGGGAGTCGTTCGACCCCGATCCCCTCGTATGGCGAGACGTCCGGTCGGCCCGGCCGGTCCCCTCGGGAAGCGTCGGAATCGAGCCTGATGGCCGGATCGCGCCCTGCGATGTGTGGGTCCTGTGTGCGGGGTGTCACGGAAGGGGCGTCGTCCGGTGCAGGAGCAGCAGCGCCACGTCGTCCGGCCGGGACCGCCGCTCGGTCACGTTCAGGGTGAGCAGATCGGCCAGCCGCTCCAGCGCCGGCTCCGGGCCGACCTGCCCCGGACCGGTCTGCCGGGCCCACAGTTCGAGCCCGCCGAGCATCCGCTGCACCGACTCGTCGTAGTCCTCCTCACGGTCCTCGACCAGCCCGTCGGTGTACGCCAGCAGCGTCTCGCCGACCGCCAGCCGCTCCACCGCCAGCGGGTACGGCTGCTCCGGGTCCACGCCCAGCGGCGGCCCGCCCGGCAGCTCCAGCTCGACGGCCGCGGCGTCGCCGGTGATCCGCACCGGCGCCGGGTGCCCGGCCCGGGCCGCGGTCAGCACGCCGTCGGCCGGGTCCAGGGTCAGGTAGAGGCAGGTCGCGAACAGCTCGGTGTCCAGCTCGGCCAGCAGCCGGCTGGTGCGGGTCAGGGTGGCGGCCGGGTCGTGCCCGTCCGTCGCGTACGCCCGCAGCCCGCTGCGCAGCTGGCCCATCACCGCGGTGGCCTCGGCGTTGTGGCCCTGGACGTCGCCGATCACCAGCCCGATCAGGCCGTCCGGCAGCCGCAGCAGGTCGTACCAGTCGCCGCCGATCTGCATGCCCTCGGTGCTCGGCAGGTAGCGGGCGGCGCTGGTGATCCCGGACAGCCGGGGCAGGGTCCGCGGGAGCATCGCCCGCTGCAGCTCGGAGGCCCGGTGGTGGTGGGTGTCGTACAGCCGGGCCCGCTCCAGGGACTGCGCCAGGATGCCGGCGAAGGCCGAGTACAGGGTGCGGTCCTCGCGGCTGAACACCCGCTCGCCGGCGAAGGTGATCAGGCAGGAGCCGACCTGCTGCCCGGAGGCGACCAGCGGCAGCACCGCCCAGGCGGCCGGGGTGAGCGGGTCGCGCCGGGTGCGGTCCGCCGAGGGCTCGCTGAACAGTGGGGCGGAGCGGGCCAACGAACGCTGCATCACGTCCTCGGACAGGTCCGCCAGGCGGGTGAGCTCGGTGCGGCGCGGGCCCCCGTGCACGGTGTGCGAGACGGGCAGTAGCCGGCCCTCGTCCACCAGGTCCAGGACGATGCCGGCGGCGCCGAGGGCCGGGCGGGCGACGTCGGTGACGGCGGTGGTGACGTCCCGGACGGTCACCGCCCGGGACAGTGCCCGGGTGAGCGTCAGCAGCAGCGCCGTCCGGGCGGCGGACGGGGAGTTCCGTTCCTCGGCCGGCGGCTGCTCCCGGTGCCCGACGTCGGCCAGCAGCCCGGCGATCCGCACCGGCCGCCCGTGCACGTCCAGCATCACCTCGCCGGACTCCTCGACCCGGGCGGCCCGGCCGCCGGGCCGCAGCACCCGGTAGCCGATCCGGTAGCGGCCGCCGGTGGCCAGCGCCTCGGCGAGCGCGGCCTGCACGTCCGGCAGGTCCTCCGGGTGGACCAGCCGGTCCAGCTCGGGGGCGGCACCGTCCGGGGCGGCCGGGCGGCCCGTCAGCCGGAACGCCTCGGCGTCCCAGTAGCTCTCCCCGGTGACCAGGTCGCGCTCGAAGGCGCCGCACCCGGCGGCCCGCACGGCCAGCGACAGCAGTGGGTGGGCCAGCCCGGCGGGGCGGCCGTCCGCCGCCTGCGGGCCCTCGGGTAACCGCACGCCGTACGGCACCCGGGTGCCGTACGGGAGGTGGGCGTCGGCGTGGTCCAGCAGGTGGGAGAGCCGGTGGGCGCAGGCCTCGGCGACGGTCTCCAGGACGTCCAGGTCGCGGCGCGGGACGGTGCCCCGGTGGGCCAGCGCGAGGGCGAGCGCACCGATCGGCCGCTCGTCCACGACCATCGGCAGGGTGATCACGGCGACCATCCCGGTGCCCATGCCGGCGTTCCTGTTCGGGTAGTCGATGCCGGTGTGCTCGGGGCTGAGCAGGTACGGGCGGCGCAGCCGCAGGGCCATCGCCGCGGGCAGCTCACCGGCCGGATCGACCACGCCGTAGCGCTCGTGCGCCCAGTCCGGCAGCCCGTGCGAGGCGGTCAGCCGGAGCATCCCGGCGGAGTCCAGCAGGTACAGCGCGGACCCCTCGCCGGTGATCCAGCTCGGGCCCTCGGCCAGGACGGTGCCGAGCAGCTCGGCGGCGCTGGTGCAGCCGAGCAGCAGGCGCACGCAGCGCATCGCACTGCGCGTGGGCGCACTGCCGGCGGGCTCCAGGGGCATTGATCCTTGATACCCCATTTCCCCGAACGGTGGACGGAGACCGAGCCGCCGCACCGGTGCCGGCACCCCCGTCCGCGGCATCCCGCACCACCGCGTCCACCGGCCGCCCCGCCGACCCGTGCGGACCAGCAGCCGCCCCACCCCCTCGTCCGGGTGCCGCCCGGGCACCTCCACCCGCGCGCCACCGGCCGCCGTGGCCCACGCCGGAAGCCGGCCGGCCCGACTCCTCACGCGCCGCCGGCGGCCATCGGGCCCCGCGCTTGCGCGGCCTTCTCGTGGTGGCTTGCGCGGCAGGTCGGCCAGGTCGGCTTCCCGCGGGCTGCCGGTGGGTCCGTCCGCACGTGGGGCTCTCGCCCCGGCGCGGGCCGACCGCCTACGCGGGCCAGGTGCGGAGGCCGGTGGTGAGGGTGGTGATGAGGCGGTCGTGGGTGGTGGTGAGGTCTTCGGCGAGTCGGAAGGCGCCGGCGGTGGTGAGGGAGGCGAAGCCGTGGGCGAGGGAGCGGACGGTGCGGGCGGCGTGGATCGCCTCGGAGCCGTCGAGGCCGTACTCCCGCAGGACGGCGATGATCACCCCGACGAGCCGGGCGGCCGCGCGGGCCAGGTCGTCGTCCGGCTGCGGGGCCTGGGGGAGGGCGTTGTAGCGGTGCGGATGCTCGGTGGCGTACGCGTGGTAGGCACGCAGGACGGCGGCGACGGCGTCGTCCCCGCTGCGCCCGACGGCCGCCTCGGCCAGCCGGTCGGCCAGGTCCCCGGTGACCCGGACGGCGATCAGCCGCCGCAGTTCGGCGAGACCGCCGCTGACGTGCTTGTACAGCGAGGGAGTGGCGACCCCGGCCCGGGCGGCGACGGAGGCCAGGGTGAGGGCCTCGGCGCCCTGCTCGTCGATGAGGGCGAGGGCGTGGTCGACGACCTGGTCGGGGGTCAGTCCTGCGCGGGGCATGGGTTCGGGCTCTCCGTACGGGTCGGGACGGGCGGGTCGGGACGGGGCGGGGCGGGGCGGGCGGGGCTCAGCCGAGCTCGGCGAGGAACGGCAGCAGGGCGTCCGCGGTGGCCGCCGGGTTGTCGGCCATGGGGTAGTGCCCGGACCCCTCGATCATCGCCTTTCGCGCGCCGAGTGCGGCGGCCTGCCGGTCGGCGACGAGCTCCGGCTTCGGGAAGTCGGGGTCCTTGCTGCCCATGACCACCAGCGCCGGGCACCGCACCGCGGCCGTCCAGCCGACCGGTGCCGAGTCGCCGTGGACGTACCCGCGGGTGGCGGTCTTCCGTCCCGGGGTGCGCAGCGCGGCGACCAGTCCGTCCACGTACGCGTCGAAGTCGGCGGGCTTGGCGCCGGGGAAGGCGATCCGGCGCAGGCAGAAGCCCCAGGAGGCCGGCCAGTGGACGAGGGCGGCGCCCATCAGGCCCATGACGCCGCGCATCAGGGCGCCCTGCGGCGGGTTCTCGACGAAGGCGTCGAGGAGGACGATCCCGGCGACCCGCTCGGGCGCGTCCCCTGCGGCCTTGACGACGGTCGCGCCGGTGTACGAGTTCCCGGCGAGGACGGCGCGCTCGATGCCGAGGTGGTCGAGCAGGGCGAGCACGTCGCCGGCGATGGCGGCCGGGCTGTAGTCGTCCCAGGTGATGGAGGATTCGCCGAAGCCCCGCAGGTCCATGGTGACGACCCGGTGGCCGGCGGCGACGAGCAGCGGGCGCAGGTGCCGGTACGCGGCCCGGCTGTCGAGCATGCCCGGGAGCAGGACGACGGGGGTGCCGTCGCCCTGCCGGGTGTCGTCGAAGGCGATCCGGCCGCCGGGAACGGTCAGGTACTGGGTGCTCGGGGTGATGGTGCCGTTCATGGGGGGTCCCCTTCGGGCCGTCGGTGCGGGGCATCGGCCGTGCTGCCGATAGCCATAAAGCTAAGGCTAATAGCCTTAGCCGTCAAGCGGTCGGCGGGCGCCGGGCCGGGGTGACGGGCCGGGAGAAAGGGAAGGGGGCCGGTCAGGCCCCCTCGACCTTGAACGGGTCGTGCTCGCTGAGCAGCTTCTCCAGCCGGGCCTGGTCGACCCGGGTGATCATCTCGCTGGACTCCTGCCGGTCCCGGATCACCTTCGCCAGCGTGAACGCGGAGGTGACGGTGTAGAGGAGGCCGATCCCGAGGAAGGCCCGGGTCCACCCGCCGACCGGCAGGTAGGCGATTCCGGCGGCGAGGGCGATGCCCGACAGGGAGAAGGAGAGGACGGCCTGGACGAAGTACGCGGCCGTGGTGCGGGCCTGCATCGGTGCGCTCATGGCGTCAGGATGCGGCGGCCCCGCCGGGCCGCACATGAGTAGGAGTACTCAGATGGGGCCGTGTATGAGGGGCCGTTCGTTGACGTCTGATCACCTTCCCCCGAGCTGCTCCGAACGGATGGCTTGGAATCGGAGCGTCCTAGGATTAACGTTTGATAACGCAGCGCGGTTGTCAACGCCGTACCCAGACGGCACCGTGCGCCGTCGCCTAATCCCACCGACCGGCCTCCGGGCAGGTCAGGGAGCCGGGGAACCACGTTCCTTGGGGTGAATCGGCAGGGCTCCGGCCCGGCCGTAGGAGACCTTCCTGCTCCGAACCCGTCAGCTAACCCGGTAGGCGCGAAGGAAGGAAAGGAGCGCGCCTCCCGTGGCGTCGACGCACACCCCGGCACACCCGGCCGGCTTCGCAGCCGGTACCCAGCTCCTCGACCACCCCGGCACGGACGGTCCCGAGGACTTCGGTCCCGAGGCCTTCGGCCCGGAGGCCGAGACCAACCGCCACCGGATGCCGCGTCAGACCCGCGGAGCCTCCCCACTGCTCGGCGTCACCGCCGTCGCCGCCACCCTGGGTGCCACCGGCTTCGCCTCGGCGACCCCGGCCGCCGCCCCCGCCGTCGAGGCCCCGGACGAGACCGCGGTCGCCCTCTCCGCCGACCCCGGCCTCGCGCTCGCCGCCCGCATCCAGCACCAGGCCGACAGCCAGCGCACCGCCGCCGAGGAGACCGCCCGGCTCCAGGCCGCGCAGGAGGCGGAGGCCAAGGCCGCCGCCAAGGAGGCCGAGGCCAAGCGCGCCGCCGAGGAGGCCGAGCGGGCCAAGGCCGCCGCCCTCACCCTCCCGGTGAACGACTACCGGCTCTCCGCCCACTACGGCCAGAGCGCCCGCTACTGGGCCAACCTGCACACCGGCCTGGACTTCGCCGCCGACACCGGCACCCCGGTCTACGCGCTCGGCCAGGGCACCATCACCTCGGCCGGCTGGGCCGGCTCGTACGGCTACCGGATCGTCGAGACCCTGCCCGACGGCACCGAGATCTGGTACTGCCACCTCTCCTCGATCACCAAGGGCTCCGGCAAGGTCGCCTCCGGCCAGCAGATCGGCAAGGTCGGCGCGACCGGCAACGTCACCGGCCCGCACCTGCACATGGAGGTCCGCCCCGGCGGCGGCGCCCCGGTCGACCCGGAGCCCTGGCTCCAGCAGCGCGGCCTCAACCCCTGACGCACCCGCGCGGAGCCCCCGGCCCGGACACC
>NZ_JBHVFE010000006.1:0-59447 GCF_042801945.1 Kitasatospora sp. NPDC057542 | reverse complement strand
GCCCGGCACTCCGGCCCGGGCCTCCGAGCCCGGGCCTCCGAGCCCGGGCCTCCGTGCCAGGGTCGGCTCCGTCCCCGAACCAGGCCGGGCTCCGTCCCCGGGCCGGGCGGAGGCACCACCGCACCGCTCCGAGTCGTGAGGTGTACCCATGTCACTGCTCTCCCGCGTCACGTCCCCGGCCGAGCTGCGCAAGCTCCCGGCGGCCGAGATCCGGCTGCTCGCCGACGAGATCCGCGACTTCCTGATCGACGCCGTCACCCGCACCGGCGGCCACCTCGGGCCCAACCTCGGCGTGGTGGAGCTGACGATCGCGCTGCACCGGGTCTTCGACTCGCCGTACGACCGGATCGTCTTCGACACCGGCCACCAGAGTTACGTTCACAAACTGCTCACCGGCCGCCAGGACTTCAGCCGGCTGCGGATGCGCGGGGGCCTCTCCGGGTACCCGTCGCGGGGCGAGTCCGAGCACGACCTGGTCGAGAACTCGCACGCCTCCACCGCGCTCTCCTACGCCGACGGCCTGGCCAAGGCCGCCCGACTGCTAGGCCAGCACGACCGGCACACCGTCGCGGTGATCGGCGACGGCGCGCTCACCGGCGGGCTCGCCTGGGAGGCGCTCAACAACATCGCCGAGGCCCGCGACCGGCCGCTGGTCATCGTCGTCAACGACAACGAGCGCTCCTACGCCAGGACCATCGGCGGTCTCGCCAACCACCTGGCCACCCTGCGCACGACCCAGGGCTACGAGCGCTTCCTCGCCCTCGGCAAGGAGGCCCTGCAGCGCACCCCGCTGGTCGGCCAGCCGATCTTCGACGCGCTGCACGGCGCCAAGAAGGGGTTCAAGGACGCCTTCGCCCCGCAGGGCATGTTCGAGGACCTCGGCCTCAAGTACCTCGGGCCGATCGACGGCCACGACCTGGGCGCGGTCGAGCAGGCGCTGCGCCAGGCCCGCAACTTCGGCGGGCCGGTCATCGTGCACTGCCTGACCGTCAAGGGGCGCGGCTACCGGCCGGCCGAGCAGGACGAGGCCGACCGCTTCCACGCCGTCAACCCGATCGACCCGTACACCTGCCTGCCGATCTCGCCCAGCGGTGGCGTCTCCTGGACCTCGGTGTTCGGGGACGAGCTGGTCACCCTCGGCGCCGCGCGGCCGGACCTGGTGGCGATCACCGCGGCCATGCTCCAGCCGGTGGGCCTGGCCCCGTTCGCGAAGGCCTACCCGGCGCGGACCTTCGACGTCGGGATCGCCGAGCAGCATGCCGTCACCAGCGCGGCGGGGCTGGCCACCGGCGGGCTCCACCCGGTGGTCGCGGTGTACGCGACCTTCCTCAACCGGGCCTTCGACCAGGTCCTGATGGACGTCGCCCTGCACAAACTGGGCGTCACCTTCGTGCTCGACCGCTCCGGGGTGACCGGGCCGGACGGCGCCTCGCACAACGGCATGTGGGACATGTCGATCCTCCAGGTCGTCCCCGGACTGCGGCTCGCCGCGCCGCGCGACGCCGAACAGCTTCGCGTCCAGCTGCGCGAGGCCGTCGAGGTCAAGGACGCCCCGACCGTCGTGCGCTTCCCGAAGGGGAACGTCGGGCCCGCCGTGCCGGCCGTCGAACGGATCGGCGGGGTGGACGTGCTGCTGCGCACCGGGCGGACGCCGGAGATCCTGCTGGTCGCGGTCGGCGCCACCGCCTCCGCCTGCCTGGACGCGGCCCGGCTGCTGCTCGCCGAGGGCTTCACCGCGACCGTGGTCGACCCGCGCTGGGTCAAGCCGGTCGACCCGGTGCTGACCGAACTGGCCGGCGCCCACCGGCTGGTGGTCACCGTCGAGGACAACGGTCGTACCGGCGGCGTCGGTTCGGCCGTCGCCCAGGCGCTGCGCGACGCCGACGTGGACGTGCCGATGCGAGTGCTCGGCCTGCCGCAGGAGTTCCTCGGCCACGCCTCGCGCGGGGAGATCCTGGAGGAGGCCGGGCTGACCGGGACCGGAGTCGCCGCCCAGACCGCCGTCTTCGCCAAGAACCTGCTACCGACCCGAGGAGCGAACCCGCGCCATGCCGGCTGACCCAGACCGCCCCGACTTCGACCTCGCCGCGCTGATCGCCGAACGCGGCGGCGAGCGCTACGAGTTGCAGAGCCGCTACCTCAACCCGCAGCTGCCGCGGATGCTGCACACCATCGGCTTCGACAAGTACTACGAGCGCGCCCGGGGCCAGTACTTCTACGACGCCGAGGGCAACGAGTACCTCGACATGCTGGCCGGCTTCGGCATCTTCGCGCTCGGCCGCCACCACCCGGTGGTGCGCTCGGCGATCCAGCAGGTGATGGACCTCGACCTTCCGGACCTGCTCCGCTTCGACTGCTCGCCGCTGCCCGGCCTGCTGGCCGAGCGGTTGCTGTCCCACGCACCCGGACTGGATCGGGTGTTCTTCGGCAACAGCGGCACCGAGGCGGTGGAGACCGCGCTCAAGTTCGCCCGGTACGCCACCGGACGTCGGCGGATCCTCTACGCCGACCACGCCTTCCACGGACTGACCACCGGCTCGCTCTCGGTCAACGGGGAGAGCGGCTTCCGCAAGGGCTTCGACCCCCTGCTGCCGGACACCGCCATCCCGCTCGGCGACCTCGACGCACTGGCCAAGGAGTTGAAGCGCGGCGACGTCGCGGGGCTGATCGTCGAGCCGATCCAGGGCAAGGGCGTCCAGGCGCCGCCGCCCGGCTGGCTGCGGGCCGCCCAGGCCCTGCTGCACGAGCACAGGGCGCTGCTGATCTGCGACGAGGTGCAGACCGGCATCGGCCGCACCGGCGTGTTCTTCGCCTACCAGCACGAGGACGGCGTGCTGCCCGACCTGGTCTGCGCGGCCAAGGCACTGTCCGGCGGGTACGTGCCGGTCGGGGCGACGCTCGGCAAGAGCTGGATCTTCGAGAAGGTGTACTCCTCGATGGACCGGGTGCTGGTGCACTCGGCCAGCTTCGGGTCCAACGCCCAGGCCATGGCGGCCGGGCTGGCGACCCTGGAGGTCATGCGCGACGAGCAGGTGGTGGAGAACGCCCGCAAGGTGGGCGACCACTTCCGCGAGCGGCTGGCCGCACTGGTGGACAAGTACGAGCTGCTCGCCGAGGTGCGCGGCCGCGGACTGATGATCGGGATCGAGTTCGGCCGGCCCAAGTCGCTCAAGCTGCGCACCGGTTGGACCGCGCTCCAGGCGGCGCGCAAGGGGCTCTTCGCGCAGATGGTGGTGGTGCCGCTGCTGCAACGGCACCGCATCCTGACCCAGGTGTCCGGGGACCACCTGGAAGTGATCAAGCTGATCCCGCCACTGATCATCACCGAGCGCGATGTGGACCGGTTCGTGAACGCCTTCACCGACATCATGGACGAGGCCCACCGGGGGAGCGGACTGATGTGGGACTTCGGGCGGACGCTGGTCAAGCAGGCGGTCGGCGGCCGCTGATGCCCGGGAGGCCGGTGGCACGGAGTGGGAGGTCGACCGGGCCGACTTCCCACTCCATGGGAGACACCGCGTCAGAGCTCGGTCCGGCGACGCCGGATGACCACCATGAGATCGACGGCGGCGAACAGGGTGAGCAGGCCGCAGGCCACGGCGAAGCCGGTGAGGGTGCCCCGGCTGGGTGCGCCGTAGGCGGGCGAGGCGGCCGCCCAGACGGCGAAGCCCACCGTCGCCAGCGCGAACAGCGGTGTGAAGACGAGTGAGAGCAGGTAGCGGAGCTTGAGGTCGCTGCGGGCGGTGGCCGGCTCGGTGCCGCTGCGCCATCGTCGCGGGGTGGTGGTGCGCATGCCGTTCACCTCCGGACCGCGTGGGTCGGGCTACGATTCCAGCGTACGTCCGGGGAGGCGAGCCGGGGAGGCGCGATGTCGGGTTCGGACGCGGTGGGGGCGGGGTCCGGTGGGGCGGGCTCGGACTCGGGCACGGGCGCACAGGGCCAGGACGGCGAGGGGTACGCGGGGCTGCGGATCGAGCGGGCCCGGGAACTGGCCCGGCGGCACGGCTGGGCGTCGGTCCGGGTGCTGGAGCCGGGGGACCTGATGACCATGGAGTACCGGCAGGGGCGGCTCAACCTCGCGGTGCGCAACGGTGTGGTCGAGCGCAGCTGGGAGGGGTAGGTCCAGCGCGCCCGCGGCGCGGACTCGGCTCGCCCGGTCCAGCTCGTCGGAACCGGTGCGGCTCGGGTTCAGCAGGGCAGGTGCCGGCGGGCGAACCGTCGGCGCAGCCGCTGTTCGGCGGTGGCGACCAGCGGTTCCAGCAGCGGCAGGGAGAGCAGGACGAGCAGCCCGGCGGCCCAGCCGGCCAGGACGTCGGTGACCCAGTGGGTGCCCAGGTAGACCGTGGTCAGGCCGATCGAGCAGGCGGTGGCGGCAGCGATCAGCGCGCCGGTGCGCCGCCAGCGGACGGCGAGGTAGGCGAGCACGCCCCAGGTGACCACCGCGTTGGCGGTGTGGCCGGAGGGGAAGATGGTGCCGCCGGAGAAGAGCTCGGGCGAGCCGACGTACTGGGCGTAGTGCGGGCCGAGCCGGCCGGTGACGATCTTGACCGCCCCGACGGTGACGTTGAGCAACAACAGCGCGATGCCCATGACCAGCAGCGGACGCAGCCGGCCGAGGCGGTGGGCCCGCCAGCCGAGCCAGGCGAAGGCGGCGATCGCCGAGGGGCCGCGCTGCCCGGCGACCACCCAGGTGTCGAGCAGCGGCTCCAGCCGGGGCCACCGCTCGTAGGGGCGCAGCAGGCGGACCGACCAGTCGAGGTCGACCAGTGCGGTGTTGAGCAGGACCCCGGCCAGCACCAGCAGGTAGCCGGCGAGGGTGACGGCGAGCAGGGCGGCCCGCCGTCGGCTCATCGGTGGCCAGCCGGGCTCGCGGTGGTCGGACGCGACCGAGGCGAGGGGGCGCCCGGGGGCGAGGGGGCGTTCCCGGAGACCGGTTTCGGTGCTCCGGCGATCCGGCTCCTGGCGCGGAAGGGGAGCGGGGGTACTTCTGGATTGCACGGGGTGACCTTACCCAGCCGGACAGGGCTATTCCGGTGGTAATTGTCATTTACCCGGGAAATCGACAATTGGGCCGACCCGGGATGGTCCGGGGGGTGATTTCCGCTATTCCGGCATCGAAAGTCAGTGTGGTCGTCGAATGATTCTGCAAAAGCCCCGGTAAAGGGATCGGAGCGGGAGGCCGGTGTGCCCGGCTTCCCACTCCGTGGTAACCCTGTGTAGGTTCCGTGCTCAGTCGAGGGGGCCGCCCGCGACGTAGATCACCTGGCCGGAGACGAAGCCGGCACCCTCGCTCGCGAGGAAGGAGATGGTGTGGGCGACGTCCTCAGGCTGCCCGACCCGCTGGACCGGGATCTGAGAGGCTGCGGCCCGCTTGAAGTCTTCGAAGTCCATGCCGACCCGGGCGGCGGTGGCGGCTGTCATGTCCGTGGCGATGAAGCCGGGGGCGACGGCGTTGGCCGTGATGCCGAACTTGCCCAGCTCGATGGCCAAAGTCTTGGTGAAGCCCTGGAGACCGGCCTTGGCGGCCGAGTAGTTGGCCTGGCCGCGGTTGCCCTGGGCCGAGGACGAGGACAGGTTGACGATGCGGCCGAAACCGGCGTCGACCATGTGCTTCTGCACTGCGCGGGTCATCAGGAAGGCGCCGCGGAGGTGAACGTTCATGACCGTGTCCCAGTCGGACTCGGACATCTTGAAGATCAGGTTGTCGCGGAGTACGCCCGCGTTGTTCACCAGGACGACCGGGGCGCCGAGCTCGGCGGCCACGCGGTCGACGGCGGCCTGGACCTGCTGGGCGTCCGAGACGTCGGCGCCGACGGCCAGCGACTTGCCGCCGGCGGCGGTGATCCGGTCGACGGTCTCCTTGCCGGCCGCCTCGTCCAGGTCCAGGACGGCGACCGCGTAGCCGTCGGCGGCCAGTCGGACGGCGGTGGCGGCGCCCAGGCCGCGGGCGCCGCCGGTGACGACGGCGACCCGGGGGGCGGTGCTCTGCTCGGTCATGCTCGCTCTCGTCTCTCTCGGGGGTTGCCCTCCGGGGAGAGCCCCCGGAGAGGGTGGCCACACCCTACCGGCGGGTAGGGAGGGCGGCCAGGGTGGAGAGACGCAGGTGACGGTGGGTAAGGACCGACCGGTCGGCTTTCTGCTGAGAACGGGTTACTGCAAGGCCTTCGCAGCGCATAAATATGCCAATGTTGCCGAACCTGCGTCTACTATCCGCCCCTGCCTGCCAGCAACGGCCCGCCGTTTGTATAGTGTCCGCCAGCAGCCACCGGCTGCACGGCTGGAGCGCCCTCCCTCATAGCTGGACGCCCACTCGCCGTTACTGCCCCACCCGGGTGTCCCACACACGCCGGGTGTGACATCGGGACGGATACATGGTGCTGGGGGAGATCCCGACAACCCGCGTGTCTGCGCGACTGCAGCAGTCGCCCGGACACCTCATTCGCGTGGCACAGCAGGTTCACACCCGCTTGTGGTCCGAACACGTCGGAGCCGATCTCACGGCTCCGCAGTTTGCCGTGCTGCTGGTCCTGGCCCTGGAGCCGGGTGCGGACCAGCGGACGGTCGGCGAGCGGGCCTCGCTCGACAAGGCCACGATGGCCGAGATGGTCGCGCGGCTGGTCCGCCGCGGCCTGGTGCTGCGCAGGCGCGACCCGGCCGACGGCCGGCGAAAGCTGTTGGCCCTCTCGCAGAGCGGTGCCCAGGCGGTGCGCGAGGCCACCGGTGGTGTGGTCCGTGTGCAGCGCGTCCTGTTCGAGCCGCTCTCGGCGGAGGAACAGGTCGAGATCGTCCGGGTGATGGCCAAGATAGCCAGGCTGGAGCCCGCGGCGGTCGCCGTCATCGCCGACGCGCGGCCGATACTGGACGCCCAGCGGGCGATCGGCTACCTGATCAGGGTGAGCCAGCAGGTGCACACCAAGCTCTGGTCGGAGCACGTGGGGGCCGAGCTGACGGCTCCGCAGTACGCGGTGCTGGACGCACTGGAGCTGGAACCGGGCGCCGACCAGCGTACGGTCGGCGAGCTGGCCTCGCTGGACAAGGCCACGATGGCCGAGATGGTCAGCCGGCTGGTGCGCCGCGGTCTGGTGCAGCGCCGGCGCGACCCCTCGGACGGACGGCGCAACCTGCTCTCGCTCTCACCGGCGGGACAGGACCTGCTGCACCGCTCGGCCGCTGGGGTGGCCGAGGTCCAGCGGCTGCTGCTGGCCCCGCTGGAGGAGGGCGAGCACGAGGCCGCGCTCGCGCTCATCGCGAAGGCGGGCAGGCTCTAGGTCAAGATTTCGCCGCAGTAGCCAAAACGATTCGCCAAAACGCTGAGGGTCCATGGACGTGGGCTTTGGCGGATCGGGGTATGCCGAAGGCCGCCCGCTCCCATGGGGTGCGGGCGGTCTTCGTGTGACCGGCCGTCAGGCGGTTCGGTGGCTCGGGGGCCGGGCCCCCGGGCCGGGCGTCAGTTCCAGTCGAAGTCCTGCGGGTCCGGGCCGATCCGCTTGCCGGTGGCCACGGCGGCGATCGCCGCGAGGTCCTCGGCGTCCAGCTCGAAGCCGGTGACGTCCAGGTTCTCGCGGATCCGGGACGGGGTGACCGACTTCGGGATGGCGATCACACCACTCTGGAGGTGCCAGCGCAGCACCACCTGGGCGACCGTGCGGCCGTGCTTCTCGGCGATCTTCACCAGTGCGGGCTCGGCGAGCAGTTCCTTGCCCTGGCCCAGCGGGCTCCACGCCTCGGTGGCGATGCCGTGCTCGGCGTGGAAGGCGCGCAGCTCCGTCTGGGGGAAGTACGGGTGCAGCTCGACCTGGTTCAGGGCCGGAGCGACGGAGGCCTCGTCCAGCAGGCGGGTCAGCTGCTCGGTGCCGAAGTTGGAGACGCCGATGGACCTGACCCGGCCGTCCGCCTTCAGCTGCTCGAAGGCCTTCCAGATGTTCAGGAAGCTGCCGTGCATCGGGCGCGGCCAGTGGATCAGGTACAGGTCGAGGTGGTCGAGGCCGAGCTTGGCCAGCGAGGCGTCGAACTCGCGAAGCACCGCGTCGCGGCCCTGCTCGCCGGACCAGTCGCGGGTGCCCGAGTTCCACAGCTTGGTGGTGATGTAGAGGTCCTCACGGGCCACGCCGCCCGCCAGCGCCTCGGTGATCGCCGCGCCGGTGCCGGCCTCGTTCTCGTAGATGGCCGCGGTGTCGATGGAGCGGTAGCCCGCCTCGATCGCGGTGCGGACGGCCGGGGTGGCCTCGGCGTCCGGGACCTGCCACACGCCGAAGCCGAGCTGCGGGATCTGTGCGCCGTCGTTGAGGGGGACGGTGGGGATGGTGCTCACGGGAAGGGGTGCCCTCCTGATTGTCCTGTGGTTCCAGTGGGGCAACTGGTGTCCGGGTGTGATTGTTCCCGCCGAACGGGCGAATCTTGGGTGAAGCTTTGTGGGGGTTTGCCCGGGGTGGCGGCCGGCTGACGGTGGGGCGGGACCGCCCTGCCGGCGGACGTACGGGGGCGCGGGGAGCGTGCGGGCCCGGCGTGCAGGGGGGCGTGTAGGGCCAGTGCGCTCGACGGCGGTGAAAAACCTGTTGCGCGGATCACAGGGAGGTTGGCAGGCTCGCGGCCATGACCTCCTGACTTTCGGGGCCCTTCGTGCCCATCCCGTCTCCGTCCGGTGCCTCCTCCGGACGCATCGTCGACGTCGCGCCGCCGCCGTGCTGCCGCGCCGCGCGTCCTCCGCCCGCCGGTTCGGGCCGTCCTGCCGTTCGGCCGTCGTTCGTCCGCTGCCCGTGCCGTGCGTGCGTCACCGAGGCGTCTCGTGCGCCCCGCTCCCGTACTCCCGCGCCTCCCCCCGTACCCCTGTGCCCCCGTGCCTCCGCACCTGCGCACCGCCCGTATCGGAGTGTCATGCTGCTCACCCCCCTGCCGCTGGCCGACCCCGGCAGTCCCGATCTCTCCTCACCCCTGGCCTTCCTGCGCTGGCTGCAGCGCAGCCAGCGGCGCGGGCAGCTGCTCGCCACCTGCTGGACGCTGATCGAGATGGGGTGCCAGGCCGCCCTGCCGATACCGCTCGGGTACGGCGTGCAGGCCGCCGTGGACGGCGACGCCGGCGGGATCTGGCGGGCCGGCGGGTTCCTGCTCCTGCTGGGCGCGGGCGCCGCGCTCGGCACCGTTCTGACACATCGTCAGGCAGTCTGGAACTGGATTCACGCGGCCACCCACGTACGGCAGTTGGTGGCCCGGCAGGCCTCGCACCTCGGGGCCGGCCTGTCGCGTCGGATCGCCACCGGCGAGGTCGTCGCGGTCGGCAGCGGGGACGTCGAGCGGATCGGCTGGTACGTCGAGCTGATCGCCCGGGTCCGGTCCGCGGTGGTCGTCTGGCTGGCCGTCAGCGCGGTGGTGTTCACGGTCGATCCGGTGCTCGGGATCGGCGTACTGCTCGGCGTCCCGGTGCTGGCGGCCTCCGTCTGGCCGCTGATCGGGCCCTTCGAGCGGCGCTACGAGCAGCAGCGCGCCCTCGGCGGCAAGGCCACCGAGCTGGCCGCCGACACGGTCGCGGGGCTGCGGGTGCTGCGCGGCATCGGCGGCGAGGAGCTGTTCCTGGAGCGGTACCGGGCGGCTTCCCAGGAGGTCCGGGCGGCGGCCGTCCGTTCGGCCCGGATCTGGTCGCTGATGCAGGCGCAGCAGGTGTTGCTGCCCGGTCTGTTCGTGGTCGGCGTCACCTGGTACGGCGCCCGGCTGGTGGCCTCCGGCGAGCTCGCCGTCGGCACCCTGATCGCGGTGTACGGCGCGACGGCCTTCCTGGCCGCTCCGCTGCGCATCCTGGGCGAGGCGGCGCACGCCTGGAGCGTGGCCCGGGTCTCCGCCGGGCGGGCCGTTCGGGTGCTCTCGCTCAGCCGCACCGGCGGCACCGCCGAGGCCTCGCTGGCCCGGCCGGACAAGGCCGACCTGCACGACCCGGCGAGCGGGCTGACCGCGCGGGCCGGCGAGCTGACCGCGGTGGTCTGTGGAGACGCGGACTTCGCCGGCGCGCTGGCCGAGCGGCTCGGCGGTCACGTCCCGACGGCCGAGGGCGAACGGGCACAGGCCTCGGTGCGGCTCGGCGGCACCGAGCTGGACGCGGTGCCGCTGTCCGAGGCCAGGGCGGCGGTGCTGGTCCACGACAAGGAGCCGGTGCTGCTCTCCGGCACGCTGGCCGAGTTGTTCGACATCCCGTCCTCGGGGCGGGTCCCGGCTCCCGCGGCCCTGGCGGCGGCCCGGTCCGACGACGTGCTGGAGGCCCTGGTGGAGGGCTCGCCGGAGTGCGGGGGAGACCCGATGCGTGCCCGGATCACCGAGCGCGGACGCTCGCTCTCCGGCGGGCAGCGCCAACGGCTCGCCCTGGCCCGCGCACTGCTGGCCGACCCGCCGGTGCTGGTGCTGGACGAGCCCACCAGCGCGGTGGACGCCCACACCGAGTCGAGGATCGCGTCCGGGCTGCGGGACACCCGGGCGGGGCGCACCACGGTGGTGTTCGCGACCAGTCCGCTGCTGCTCGATCAGGCGGACCGGGTGGTGCTGCTGCAGGAGGGCCGGGTCGTCGCGGCCGGGCGGCACCGCGAGCTGATGCGGACCGAGCCGGCCTACCGGGCCGTGGTCACCCGCGACGAGGAAGCGGCCCGTCCGGTGGGTGAGGCCGTATGAGGACCGCCGTCAACTTCCCTGCCACGCACGCGAGGAGTACGTCATGAAGCCCCCCGTCCAGGAGGAACAGGGGCCGGCCGCCACCCTGCCGGTCGGCTCCCCGGCCGCCGTGCGCGGGTACCTGCTGCTGCTCGCGCGGCGGCACCGCGCCGGGTTCTCCGCGGTGGTGACGCTGCACTCGGTGGCCACGGTGGCCGGGCTGGTCGGGCCCTGGGTGCTGGGGCGTCTGGTCGAGTCGCTGGCCACCGGCACCGCCGGGTCCACCGTCGCGGTGGTGGTCGCCTGGTACCTGCTGGCGCTGGTGGCGCAGGCGGCGTTCACCGGCTGGTCGCGGATGCGCGGTGCGGTGCTCGGCGAGCGGGTGCTGGCGGACCTGCGGGAGGACTTCCTGGTCCGCTCGGTGGCCCTGCCGACAGGTGTGCTGGAGCGGGCCGGCACCGGGGACCTGGTCTCCCGGGGCACCACCGACATCGACCGGCTGGACAAGTCGGTACGCGAGGCGGTGCCCGAACTCGCGGTCGCCGTGGTGTCGTTGCTTCTGGTGGTCGGCGCGCTGCTGGTCACCTCGCCGCCGCTCGCGCTGACCTCGTTGGTCGGGCTGCCGCTGCTGCTGGTCAGCTCCCGCTGGTACTTCCGGCGGGCGCCGCAGTCCTACCGCAGCGAGTCGGCCGGGTACGCGGCGGTGAGCAACGTGCTGGCCGAGACGGTGGACGCGGGGCGGACGGTCGAGGCGCTGCGGCTGGGCGACCAGAGGGTCCGGCTGACCGACCGCAAGCTGAGCGAGTGGCTGGCCTGGGAGCGGTACACCCTGTGGCTGCGCTCGGTCTGGTTCCCGACCATCGACGCGGTCTACACCTCGGCGGTGCTCGCCACGATGGTGCTCGGCGGGCTGTTCACCCTCCAGGGCTGGATCACCGTGGGCCAGTTGACCACCGGCGTGCTCTACGCGCAGATGCTGACCGGCCCGGTGGACCTGATCCTGCGCTGGTACGACGAGCTCCAGATCGGCCAGGCCTCGCTGGCCCGGCTGGTCGGCGTGCGCGAGGTGCCCGAGCACGAGGGGGACGAGTCCGCCCGGCCGGACGGCCGTCGGGTCGAGGCGAAGGACGTCCGGTTCGGCTACCACGAGGGAGCCGACGTCCTGCACGGGATCAGCCTGGACGTCGCCCCGGGCAGCCGGGTCGCGCTGGTCGGGCCGTCCGGCGCGGGCAAGTCCACCCTCGGCCGGCTGCTGGCCGGGATCTACGCCCCCGGCCGCGGTAGCGTGACCCTCGGCGGGGCGGCGCTGGCGCGGATGCCGGCCGAGCGGGTGCGCGCGGAGGTCGCCCTGGTGAACCAGGAGCACCACGTCTTCGTCGGCACCCTGCGGGACAACCTGCGGCTGGCCGCGCCCGACGCTGACGACACCGAGCTGCGGGCCGCGCTGGACGCGGTGGACGCCGGGTCCTGGGTGGACGCCCTGCCGGAGGGCCTGGACACCGAGGTCGGCTCCGGTGGCACCTCGCTGACCCCGCCGCAGGCCCAGCAACTGGCGTTGGCCCGGCTGGTGCTGGCCGATCCGCACACCCTGGTGCTGGACGAGGCCACCTCCCTGCTGGACCCCAGGGCCGCCCGCCACCTGGAGCGCTCGCTCTCCCGGGTGCTGGAGGGCCGGACGGTCATCGCCATCGCCCACCGGCTGCACACCGCGCACGACGCGGACGTGATCGCCGTGGTCGAGGGCGGGCGGATCAGCGAGTACGGCAGCCACCCGGACCTGGTCGCGGCGGGCGGTCCGTACGCGGCGCTCTGGCGGTCCTGGCGGGACGAGCGGTAGCGGCCGTGGCCTCGGCCGCTCCCGCGGCCGTCCGGACCGATGGTCCGGAATTGGGTCGGAGCGTTTCAAACCCGTACGGGGCCGCGTTGCCCCGTACGGGTTACTCCCTGGCCCGGAAGGGCGCGTAACCGGGCAAATCAGCCGTCCGGCCCGCAGACTGCTCCGGTGACCAAGACTTCAGGCGGCTCGTCCCGTTCTTCGCGCGGTGAGATCGGCGGGATTCCCACGCGCTACATCGGGATCGCCGTCATCGTCATCCTCGCCGTGTGGTTCCTGTTCGCCAACCTCGACAAGGTGAAGATCCAGTTCTGGGTCTTCACCGTCACCGCGCCGCTCTGGATCGCGCTGCTGGCCACGCTGATCGCGGGCAGCGTGCTGGGCTGGCTGCTGAAGGGACGGCGCAACAGGTGACCACAGCCCCCGGGTCGGCCCCGATCGCCTCGTCCTTCACCCCGCTGATCGAGATGCGCGGGGTCAACAAGTACTTCGGGGACCTGCACGTGTTGCAGGACATCGAGCTGACGGTCGGGCGCGGCGAGGTCGTCGTGATCATCGGCCCGTCCGGTTCGGGCAAGTCCACGCTCTGCCGGGCGATCAACCGGCTGGAGCCGATCGAGGACGGCACCATCCTGATCGACGGCCAACCGTTGCCCGAGGAGGGCAAGGGCCTGGCCAGGCTGCGTGCCGAGGTCGGCATGGTGTTCCAGTCCTTCAACCTGTTCGCGCACAAGACCGTGCTGCAGAACGTCTCGCTCGCGCAGGTCAAGGTCCGCGGCCGGCCCAAGGCGGAGGCGGACACCAAGTCCCGCGCGCTGCTGGAGCGGGTGGGCCTCGCCGGACAGGCCGGCAAGTACCCGGCGCAGCTCTCCGGCGGGCAGCAGCAGCGGGTCGCGATCGCCCGGGCGCTGGCGATGGATCCCAAGGCCTTGCTGTTCGACGAGCCCACCTCGGCGCTCGACCCCGAGATGATCAACGAGGTGCTGGACGTCATGCGCCAGCTCGCGAGCGAGGGCATGACGATGGTCGTGGTCACCCACGAAATGGGCTTCGCCCGGGCCTCCGCGAACCGGGTGGTGTTCATGGCCGACGGCCGGATCGTCGAGGACCGTGCCCCGGAGGCCTTCTTCAGCGCTCCTGAGAGCGATCGCGCCCGGGACTTCCTGTCCAAGATCCTGAAGCACTGAGGCGGCGCCGTGAACCGTGAGACGACGCCCGAGGCGAGGCCCGCGACGACGTCCGTGACGAGGTCTGAGGCGACGTCCGTGACGCCGCCCGGGACGCCGCCCGTGGCGAGGCTTGAGACGAGGCCTGCGGCGAGGCCCGTCGCGCGGGCGGGGAAGCGCGTGCTCGCCGCCGCCCTGCTGTTCACCGCTCTGGTCGCGGGCTGCGGCAAGCCCGGCACCCCGCCGCCCAAGGGCCCGCAGCCCAGCGCCCTGCCCAGCTACCAGGTGCAGGACGCCTCCGCGATCACCGGCTCGCCGACCCTGGACGCCGCCCGCAGCCGGGGCCACCTGGTGGTCGGCGCCAAGGAGGACCAGCCGTACCTGGGCCAGAGGAACCCGGCCACCGGCGAGTACTCCGGCTTCGACATCGAGATCGCCAAGATGGTCGGCGCCTCGCTGGGCTTCCCGCCGGACCGGATCGAGTTCAAGACCATCGCCTCGGCCAACCGCGAGACCGCTCTGCAGAACGGCCAGGTGGACTACTACGTCGGCACGTACACCATCAACGACAACCGGAAGAAGCTGGTCGGCTTCGCCGGCCCGTACTTCATCGCCGGGCAGTCGCTGCTGGTGCGCAGGAACAACGACACCATCCACGGTCCGGAGGACCTGGACGGCAAGAAGGTCTGTTCGGCGGCCGGCTCCACGTCGTACCAGCGCATCCAGTCGAAGTACCCGAAGGCCAAGCTGATCGGCTACGACACCTACTCGGCCTGCGTGGACAACCTGATCGCCAACCAGGTCGACGCGGTGACCACGGACAACGCGATCCTGCTCGGCTACGCGGCCAAGGTGCCGGAGGAGCTCAAGGTGGTCGGCCCGCTGTTCTCGACCGAACCGTACGGGATCGGGGTGCCGAAGAACGACACCGTGCTGCGCGCCGCGATCAACGACGGGCTGGAGCACCACATGCAGAACGGCGACTGGAAGAGGGCCTTCGAGGCGACCCTCGGCCTCTCCGGGGAGCCGGCGCCGAACCCGCCGCAGATCGACCGGTACTGAGAGGGCCGCGCCGTGAAAACGCTGACCGACAACTGGTCGACCTACTGGGAGGGGTTCCTCGGCACGTTCTCGCTGTTCGCGGTGAGCGCCGTGCTGTCGCTGGTGCTGGGCGTGTTGATCGCGAGTTTCCGGGTCTCACCGGTCAGGCCGTTGCGGGTGTTCGGGACCGCGTGGGTGACGGTGCTGCGCAACACGCCGCTGACCCTGCTGTTCTTCATCGTGGTGCTGGGCCTGCCCCGGTTCGACATCACCCTGCCCTTCTTCACCTTCGCGGTGCTCGCGCTCGGCTGCTACACCTCGGCCTTCGTCTGCGAGTCGATGCGCTCGGGCATCAACACGGTGTCGCCCGGGCAGGGCGAGGCGGCCCGCAGCCTCGGCATGAGCTTCGGGCAGACGATGGGCCTGGTGGTGCTGCCGCAGGCGTACCGCTCGGTGGTGGCGCCGCTCGGCAGCGTGATGATCGCGCTGGCGAAGAACACGGCGATCGCCGGTTCGTTCAGCGTCACCGAACTGCTGGGCACCTACCGGACCATCAACGAGCTGGGCTACAGCATCGTCTGGACCTTCGTCTGGATCGCCGTCGGCTACCTGATCATCACCCTGGCCATCAGCGCCGTCTTCAACCTGCTGGAACGACGAGTGGCGGTGTCCCGATGACCGTTGAATCCTCGGCACTGTACGACATCCCCGGCCCGAAGGCGATCGCCCGCCACCGGTTGTACGGCGGGATCGTGCTGCTGCTGATCGCGGCGGCGGTCGGCTGGGTCGTCTACATGCTGTTCCACACCCAGCAGTTCACGTACGAGAAGTGGATGGCCTTCGAGTACCGGGGCGTGCAGGAGTTGCTGCTGCGCGGGCTCGGGAACACCCTGAAGGCCTTCGGCTGGACGGTGCTGTTCGTGCTGCCCTTCGGCGCGCTGTTCGCGGCCGGGCGGCTGTCCGACCACCGGGTGGTGCGCTGGTCGGCCACGCTGGTGGTGGAGTTCTTCCGGGCCATGCCGGTGCTGGTGATGATCTTCTTCGTGTTCGTCGCCCTCAAGGTACAACCGCTGTGGGCGCTGGTGACCGGGCTGGTGCTCTACAACGGGTCGGTGCTGGCCGAGGTGTTCCGGGCCGGCGTGCTCGCGGTGCCGAAGGGGCAGCGGGAGGCGGCGTACGCACTGGGCATGCGCAAGACCCAGGTGATGACGTACGTGCTGGTGCCGCAGGCCAACCGGGCGATGCTGCCGGCCATCATCAGCCAGCTGGTGGTCGCGCTCAAGGACACCTCGCTGGGCTTCCTGATCACCTACGAGGAGTTCCTGCACGCGGGCAAGCTGATCGCCACCAACCTCGACTACGACCTGCCGTTCATCCCGGTGGTGATGGTGATCGCGCCGATCTACATCGGCATGTGTCTGCTGCTCTCGTGGCTCGCCCGCTTCGTGGAGCGGCGCAGCCGGCGCAGCCCCAGCGCGCGTGGCGGGGCGCCGGTCGTCACGGCCGGGGTGTCGATGGGACTGCCGCCGTCGGCACAGCAGTGAGAGGGCTGGTTCGAGGCTGAACCATAGGTACGGGTGGGGTCGGGGTCGATACCTCCAAATTCCTCTTATGATTCTCGGGCATCGAGGCGAGGCCGCAGCAGGGCTGATGCGCCCCTGCGATGACGTCGATGCGGGACCGAGGACGGACGAGCGGGTGGGAGGGATCATGGAGCCGGTGTTCGATTCGCGGCACATCAGGACGTTCCGCGAGGTCGTCCGGGCAGGCTCCTACTCGGCCGCCGCCCGCGAACTCGGCTACACCCAGCCCGCCATCACCCAGCAGATGAAGGCGCTCGAACGCACCGTCGGCGTCCCGCTCTTCACCCGGGAGGGGCGCGGACTGCGGCTCACCGAGGCCGGCGAGGCGCTCTCCCGGCACGCCGAGCTGATCCTCGGCAGCATGTCCGCCGCCCAGAAGCAGCTCGCCGCGCTCGCCCGGCTGCGCGCCGGGCGGGTGCGGGTCTGCGCCTTCCCCAGCGCCAACGCCACCCTGATACCCGAGACGATGGCCCGGCTGCTGGCCGAGCACCCCGGCGTGCGGGTCGAGCTGCTGGAGGCCGAGCCGCCGGACTCCGTCCAGCGGCTGCTGCGCGGGGAGTGCGACATCGCGCTGGCCTTCCGCTACCCGGGCGGGGCCACCGAGGTGCCGGAGGGCCTGGACGAGATCCCGCTGATGGAGGACCTGCTCACGGTACTGCTGCCGGTCGGGCACCCGCTCGGGCGCCGGCACGCCGTACGGCTGGCCGACCTCGGCGGCGAACGCTGGATCGCCGGCTGTCCGCGCTGCCGGGCCAACCTGCTGCACGTCTGCGCGGAGGAGGGCTTCGCGCCGGACATCGTGTTCTCCACGGACGACAACCTCGCGGTGCAGTCGCTCGTCGCCGCCGGGGTCGGGATCGCGCTGATGCCGGCGCTGGTGCTCTCCTTCATGTGCCACCGCAAGGTCACCGGGCGGTCCGTCGAACCGCACCTGCGGCGGCAGGTGAGCGCGTACGTACTGCGCGAGCACCGCCGGATCCCGGCCACCGGGCTGGTGCTGGACCACCTGCGGCAGGCAGCGGCGAGCCGGGTGGGGTGTTGACCGCCGATCGCCGGCCGGGGGTTGCCCGGTTGGGGATCGCCGGCTACTGACATATAAGCGTTGATGGGGAGGTTGCTTATAAACCCTCCTTGGACGTGATGGGTCGGTAGGCTCGAACCTGCTGGTATGAGACCCTCAGCCACGGTCGGCAGCGACCGGCTCACCGAGCGGATGACCGCGCTGATCAGTGAGATCCGCGCCGTCGTGGACCGCGGACTCCCGCCTGAGCTCACCGCCTACCTGGTCGGCGAGCGCCTCGCCCCGCACCTGCACGCCGGCCAGGACGGGCCCGACGCGCTGCTCACCCCCGCCCAGTGCGAGGGCGACCCGCAGCGCTACCGCCAGCACGTGCTGCACGCCGAGGAGGACGGCAGCTTCTCCGTCGTCGCCCTGGTCTGGCTGCCCGGACAGCAGACCCCGATCCACGACCACGTCTCCTGGTGCGTGGCCGGCGTCCACCAGGGGCAGGAGAGCGAGACCCGCTACCGGCTGGTCTCCGACGGCCAGACCGCCCGGCTGGTCGAGACCGAGCACGTGGCCGGCCCGGCCGGCACGGTGGCCGCCTTCGCCCCGCCCGGCGACATCCACCTGGTGCGCAACTCCTGTAGCAGCACGGCGATCTCCATCCACGTTTACGGCGCGGACGTCTCGCGGCTCGGCACCAGCATCCGGCGGGTCTACCGGCTGCCCGCCGACCAGCAGCGGTGAGCGCGGCGTGGCACTGACCCTCCGGCACCGCGTCGCCGGTACCCGCTCGCTGCCCCCGATGCGCGGGGACGCCCCCGGGCTGCTGCTCGCGGCCCTCGGGGTGGCCGCCGCCCTGGGCGTCCACGCGCTGGTGCCGGCCGTGCCCGAGCTCACCGCCGCCGTCGTGCTCGGCATGGTGGCGGCCCACCTGCCCGGGCTGCGCCCGGTAGTCCGCGGGATCGCCCGGCCGGGGCTGTCCACGGCCGGGAAGCGGCTGATGCGGCTCGGGATCGTGCTGCTCGGGCTCAAGCTCAGCCTGGACGACGTGCTCGGCCTCGGCTGGGCCACCGTCGCCATGGTGCTCGCCGTGGTCGCGGCCACCTTCGCGGGCACGCTCTGGATGGGCCGGCGGCTCGGCCTTCCCGGGGACCAGCCGCTGCTGGTCGCCACCGGGTACTCGATCTGCGGGGCCTCGGCGATCGGTGCGGTCAGCCAGGCGGCGGGCAGCGAGGAGGAGGACGTCGCCGCCTCGGTGGCGCTGGTCACCCTGTGCGGGACGCTGGCGATCGCCGTGCTGCCGTTGCTCCAGCACCCGCTCGGTCTCGGCGAGCTGGAGTTCGGGCGCTGGGTCGGGGCGAGTGTGCACGACGTCGGACAGGTGGTCGCCACCGCGCAGACCGGCGGGGCCGGGGCGCTGCGGGAGGCGGTGCTGGTCAAGCTGATGCGCGTGGTGCTGCTGGCGCCGCTGGTCGCGGGGGTGGCCGTCGTGGTGCGGCGGAACCTGCGGGCGGCGCGGGTGGCGGTCCCGGTGGAGGCTGCCGTGGCGGCTCCGGTGACGGGCGGGGCGGGTCAGGTGGCGTCGGAAGCGAACTCGGACTCGGGTTCGGACTCGCGCTCGAACTCGGGATTGAGGCCGGGTGAGAAGTCGAGTGAGAAGTCGGTGGAGACCGGCAGTCGTCCGCCGATCGTGCCGCTGTTCGTGGCGGGGTTCCTCGCGATGATCGTCCTGCGGACCACCGGGGTGCTGCCGGAGCGCGTGCTCGGCCTGGCTGCGGACACCCAGGAACTGCTGCTGGCCGCCGCGTTGTTCGGTCTCGGCAGTGCGGTGCACCTGCCGACCATGGCTCGTACCGGCGGGCGGATCGCCCTGCTCGGGCTCGGATCCTGGGTGGTCGTCGCGGGCGTCTCGTACGCGGGGGTGCTGGTCACGACGTGACGGACCCGGGGACGGACTCGGCTATTGTCGGGCGGGTGTCCACCCCGCCCGTACCGTGGTGGCCCCGCAGCCGAGTTCGCCCGAGTCCGCCATGGAGGACGGATGACCACCGCACTGCCCGAACGTGACGGCCACGAGGCCGTCGTCACGCTCGACCGACGGGAGGGCCCGTACGGCGAGGTGGTGCTCCGGCAACGCGGTCGGGACTTCGAGATCATCGCCAACGGCTGCTTCCTGATGGACACCGCCGACGGGCGCTCGGAGCGGCTGCTGATCCAGGCGGCGCTGGACGAGCTGGACCGTACGGGCGGGCCTGCAGAGCGGCCGTCGGTGCTGATCGGGGGCCTCGGGGTCGGCTTCTCGCTGGCGTATGCGTCGGCCGAGCCGCGCTGGGGCCGGATCGCCGTCGTCGAGCGGGAGGCCGCGATCATCGACTGGCACCGGACCGGCCCGCTCGGCGCCTTCTCGGGCGGTGCACTGGACGACGATCGGGTCGAGGTGCTCCACACCGACCTGCTGGAGTACCTCGCGGCGGCGGACGGCGAGCGCTACGACGCGCTGTGCCTGGACATCGACAACGGGCCGGACTGGACCGTCACCGAATCCAACGACGGGCTGTACGGCGCGGACGGGCTCGCGGTGCTGTGGCACCGGCTGCGATCGGGCGGGGTGCTGGCCGTGTGGAGCGCGCAGCCTTCGCCGGCCTTCGAGGAGGCGCTGCGGGCGGCAGGGTTCTCGGACGTGGCGACGCACGAGGTCCAGGTGGCCCGGGGGGTGCCGGACGTGGTGCACCTGGCCCGGCGGGCGGGCTGAGGGCGGACGCGGACCGGGCCGGGGTCGGGCGCGGGTCGGGTTCAGCCGGGTTCGGGCCGGGTGGGTGGGGCCGGAGTGCGCGTGGACCTGGCGGTGGTGGCCGGCGGTTACTGCTGCGTGCGTCAACTTCGATCGGTAGTAGGGCAGTTGGGCGGCAGGTCGGCGGTGGGGTTGGGTGGCTGAGAGTGGGAGTCCCTCGGAGCGGATCGCGGCCGAGCTCCGACGGCGCATCGCGGCAGGGGAGTTGGCGCCGGGGGCGCGGGTGCCGTCCACCCGGCGGATCACCCAGGAGTGGGGCGTCGCGATGGCCACGGCGACCAAGGCGCTGAACCGCCTGCGGGAGGAAGGGCTCGTCCGGGCCGTCCCGGGGGTGGGCACGGTGGTGGCAGGGAAGCCGGCCGCGGCGGCCGCCCGGCCCCGCGAACTCCGGCGGGCGCAGCAGCAGGTGTCCGAACCGGCGGCGCGGCGGGAAGCGCGGCCGGTGGCGCAGCCGGCCGGGGGGCGGCGGGTGCGGGTGGGCGGCGAGCGTGACCTCACCCGCGAGCGCATCGTGGCGACGGCCGTCCGGGTGGCCGACGAGGAGGGGCTGGCGGCGCTGTCGATGCGCCGAGTCGCGACCGAACTCGGTGTCGCGACGATGTCGCTCTACCGTCATGTGCCCGGCAAGGACGAGCTGTTGCGGTTCATGATGGACGTGGTGTTCCGCGAGCAGCCGCTGCCCGAGCCGCCGGCGTCGGACTGGCGGGAGGGACTGGAGACGATCGCGCGGCTGCAGTGGCGGATCTACCGGCGGCATCCGTGGCTGGCCTCCACGATGTCCTTCACCCGGCCGGTGCCGGCGCCGGACGCGGCGCTGCACACCGAGCGGTCGATGGCCGTCCTGGTGGGGCGGGGACTGAGCTGGGAGGAGATGGCCCAGACGTCCGTCGCCCTGGCTGCGTTCGTGTGCGGGCTGGCCGTTCACTTCGAGCGGGAGGCGCAGGCCGAGCAGGACAGCGGGCTGTCCGCGGACGAGTGGATGGAGCGGGTGGGCGACGAGGACCACGAGCGGCTGATGGCGGATCCGGAGCGGTTCCCGATGTTCGACGCGCTGAACCGGGGGCCGGAGATCGACCTGAGCCTGGAGGCGCTGTTCGAGTTCGGGATGGCGCGGATGCTGGACGGGGTCGGTCTGGTGATCGAGCGGCGGGGCGGCGCGGACGGGTGACGGCGAACAGATGACAGGTAGCAGATTTCAGATTTCAGCGAACGAAATCTGAAATCTGTTACCTGTCATTTGTCATCTGTTCGCCGCGCCGCCGCCGCAGTCGCCCCCCGCCCGGCTCAGCCGAACGGGCGGCTCTCCGGCGCGGCATCCGCCTCGTCCGCCGGCTCCGGTTCGGCGGTCGGCAGCTCCGGGATGCCCTCCATGCTGAAGGGGTTGAAGTCCGGCGGCGGGACCATCACCGGCGTGCCCTTGCCCGGAGCCGGCTCCTCCGCGTCCCCGCCCTGCTCCGAACCCTGCTCCGTCGCTTCAGCGGCGACGGGCGGAGCCTGGGCCGGGATGACGGGCGGGATCGAGGGCGGCGGGGGGACGGCAGGGCCCTGGGCCGGGAGAGTGGTGCCGAACGGATCGGCCTTCTGCTCGGCCGCGACCGTGGTGCCGAACGGGTCGGCGACCGGAGCGGCCCCGGCGGGCGGGGCCGCGGGCGCGTCACCAGGCACGTCCGGGATGCCCTCCATGGTGAAGGGGTTGAAGTCCGGCGGCGGGACCATCACCGGGGTGCCCTTCGGACCGTCCTCGGCACCGGGCGCCGCGTCGTTCCCGCCGGCGGCGGGGACCTCCGCGACCGGCGCGAAGGGGTTGAAGTCCGCGGGAGGCACCCGTACCGGCGTGCCGCGCAGGTGCACCGGCACCTCCTCCGGCTCCTCCTCGACGGCGGAAGCAGGAGCCTGTGCCGCAGTCGGTGCCTGAGACGGGACCGGCGCCGGCACGGCAGCCGCGGCGTTCGGGGCCGGTACTCCGTCCCAGCCGAACTGGATGCTCTTCAGCAGCTCCGCGAACGCCTCCGTGTACAGCTCCCAGTCCTCCGGCCGCGCCGTGGACAGCTGCGCGCACAGCACCGTCCCGCCGTCCGGCAGCGGTACGAAGGCCTGGACGGCCGAGGTGACCACCCAGCGCCGCTGCCCGTCGGCCGCCAGCGGTCCGGGCACCGGGACGGTGCGGCCCTCGACGAGGACGGCGGCCGGTCCGGCCGGCAGCAGGACGGTCCACACCTCGGCGTGCCGCCGGACGGTGGCCAGCTCGGTGGCGAGCGGGGTGATCGGCAACGGGTGCCGGGCGAGCGAGACGACCAGGGCGGCGTCCGAGGCGCGGTCGTCCAGCTCCAGGGCGCAGACGCCGGCGTACACGACGCCGGCGTCGCGGATCAGGTCGGCCAGGGTGGCGGAGATCACCGCGAAGTCGCGCCGCGGCTCCGGGCCGGTGGCGCTGAACAGCTCCTCGGCGACCTCGGCCAGGTGCCGGGCGAGTTCGTCGGCGGCCGCCACGGTGGCCGGGGCGGCACCGCCGTCCCGGCCCTGGTCGTCGGGCACCGGGGGCACCGCACGGGCGGAGACGCCGGGCGGACCGCCCGGGGAGGTCAGCGAGTGGAAACCGGGCGGTACGACCAGCCGGACCTCGGTGCCCGCACCGGTGGGCAGTTCGACCGGCTGCCGGGTCTGCTGCCCGGCCGCCAGTGCGGCCAGCGCGGGGGCGAACGGCGGGCGCAGCTTGGCGTCGGCGAACTCGCCGGTGACCGGCAGCTGGAACAGCGCGGCCGAGGTGGTGCCCCGGTCGGCGATGGCTCCGCGCACCGCGCCGCCGCCGTACCGGGTCTGGAGCGCGGCGACCACCCGGTCGGTGAGCCGCGCGCCGGTGCCCGGACGGGCGGTGCCCGCGGTGGTCACCGTGCCGAGCCGGTCGAGGGTGGTGTGCACCGGGCCGTTGGGGGCCAGCGGCAGGCCGAACAGTGCCTCGGCGGCGGGGTGTTCGACCGTCCGCAGGGCGCTCAGCGAGGCCGCCGGGTGGCGCGAGGTGTGCTCGTCGAAGAGGGCGTCGGTGAGGGTGCCGAGGGTCGCGCAGACCTGCTCCGCTGCGGCGAAGGGATTGGCCTCCACGCTGAACTGGACGTCCTGGGTCAACTGGTGAGCCCCCCGCTCTGCTCCGTCTACCGTCGGTGGTTCGGGTGGGACCGGGCCCGCCGCGGCGGCGCGCTGTCAGATCCCTGCTCATTCCTATCAGAGCCCACCGTCCTGACCGAACCGCAGGATGACCGGATGATCACTCGGGCGACCGCCGCCCGATGGCTTCGAGGACCGCTCCGACGGCCGCCGGGGCGACCGCGCCGGTCACTCGGCGGCGTCCTCGGCGGCCTGCGCGGATCCGTCGTCAGGGGTGCCGGCGGCGAGCGCGGTGACCGCCTCGACGATCCCCGGCACGGCGAACAGCCCCGCGAGGTCCCGCACCAGGCGTCCGGTCGGGCCGTCCGGGTGCTCGTCGGCGAAGAAGGAGGCCAGTTCGGCGGCGAGGGCCGGCTCGCGGGCGGCGATGAGGGTGAGCGCCGCGACGAACTCCTGCACCAGGTGCAGCTGGAGCTCCTCCAGCGGCACCGAGCGCTCGGCCAGCCACTCCAGCGAGGTGATCTCGGCGTTGGCGATCCAGGCCCGGACGGTCAGCCGCAGCCCGACGCTCGGCGCGGGGATGGCCAGGTGGGTCAGGATCTGCTCCTGCGCGGCCCGGCGCACCTCGTCGATCACCGCCGAGGTGCCCGCGCTGGCCGCCACCGAGCCGCCGCGCAGCAGCGCGGCGAAGCCCGGCCCGTGGCTCTGCACGAAGTCCAGGTAGCGGCCCATCACCCGGTACAGCCGCTCCGACAGGGGCCCCTCCATGGGCTCCTCGAACCGGGCCGACAGCTCCTGCCCGGCCCGCCGCAGCGACTCCTCGTACAGCGCCTGCTTGCCGGGGAAATAGTGGTACACCAGCGGCCGGGAGGCACCCGCGGCGGCGGCGATGTCGTCGATCGACACCTCCTCCGGCGGCCGTCGGCTGAACAGCTCCAGCGCCACCGCGATCAGCTGCTCCCGCCGCTCGTCCACGCTCAGTCGCCGCCGCGGCCGCTCGCCCGCCGCCCGGGCGGATGCGGAGGTCCGTGCTGCGCGGTCGGCCGTCGGTGACGGCGTACGGGAGGCCATGCGCGCCACCCTAGTTCGTCGACGGCCCTCCGGTGGAGCCAGGGGGCCTGCCCTCCCGCCCGCACTCCGCCCCCGGATCCCGAGGTCGTGGCGGCGCTATGCGGATCGGAGGTCCAGGTAACGGCGGTAGGCCTCGACGCCGTCGGGCACGAAGGAGTCGTGGGCGAGGCGGTCGGCGAGTTCGGTGGGGGTGAGCCAGGCGTGCCAGGCGACCTCGGACTCCTGGGGGGAGACCGGGCCGTCCCACTCGGCCTCGTACGTGTCGCACCACCAGGAGAGCCGGTCCTGTTCGAAGAGGAACTTGAACAGGGGGCGCGGGGTGATGCCGCTTACGCCGAGTTCCTCCTCGGCCTCGCGGACGGCGGCCTCGGCGTAGGTCTCGCCGGAGCCGACCACGCCGCCGACGAACATGTCGTACGCGCCGGGGGCGAACAGCTTGGTGTCGGTGCGGCGGTGGACGAAGATCCGCCCGGCCGGGTCGCGGACCAGGATGAAGACGCAGCGGTGGGTGAGCCCGCGCCGGTACACCTCGCCGCGCAGGGCGGTCCCGATCACGCGGTCGTGCTCGTCGACGATGTCCAGCAGTTCCTCGGCAGGGTTGGTCATGGGGGACAGGTTAGGGTTTCCGGGCTCGGTTCGAACGGATTCGATCGAAGAAGATCGAGAACGAGCGCGAGTGGCACGAGAAGTAGCGGAACTGGTCGAGGACGGCGCGCGGTGGTGGAGATCTGGGGCGAGACGGCCGAGGGGTTCGAGCCCGTACGGGCGGCTTTCGCGCGGAACTTCGCCGACTACGGCGAGCTCGGCGCGGCCTTCGCCCTGTACGTGCGCGGCCGCAAGGTGGTCGACCTGTGGGGCGGCGACGCCCGGCCGGAGGTCGGCGGCCGGCCGGCGCCCGCGGTGCCGTGGACGGCGGACACCGCGCAGGTGCTGCGCTCGGTCACCAAGGGCCTGACCGCGACCACCGCCCTGCTGCTGGCCGAGCGCGGCCTGCTCGACCTGGACGCACCGGCGGCCTCGTACTGGCCGGAGTTCGCGGCGGCCGGCAAGGGCCGGGTACCGGTGCGCTGGCTGCTCTCGCACCAGGCCGGGGTGCCCGCGCTGGACGCGCCGCTGAGGCTGGAGGACGTGCTCACCTGGGAGCGCGCGGCCGCCGCCGTCGCCGCGCAGACACCCGCCTGGGAACCCGGCACCGCGCACGGCTACCACCCCTACACCTTCGGCTGGCTGGTCGGCGAGGTGGTGCGGCGGGTGAGCGGCCGGACGATCGGCCAGTACTTCGCCGAGGAGGTCGCCCGGCCGCTCGGGCTGGACCTGTGGATCGGGTTGCCGGCCGGTGCCGCGCCCCGGGTCGGCAAGCTGGTCGACCTGCCCGCCCCGGAGGCGGCCCGGACCGGCCCGAGCGGGCTGCGGCTGCGGCCCAAGCAGGCCGTCCGGGACGCCTACCAGGACCCGGCCTCGCTGACCGCCCGCTCCTTCGCCTCGGTGCGCCCCGGGGTGGACCTCAACGACCCGGCGGTGCAGGCCGCCGAGATCCCCGGCGCCGGCGGCATCGGCACCGCCCGGTCGCTGGCCCGGTTCTACGCGGCGCTGATCGGTGCGGCCGACCGCCCGGACGGCTCCGGTGCGCTGCTGCCGCCGCTGCTCGGCCCCGAGATGCTGGCGCGCGCGGTCGAGCCGGTGGTCAGCGGGCCGGACCGGGTGCTGATCGTCAACTCCACCTTCGGCCTGGGCTTCTGGCGGCACGGCCCGACCGCGCCGATGGCCTCCCCGGCGAGCTTCGGCCACCCGGGCCGGGGCGGTTCGCTGGGCTTCGCCGACCCCGACCTGGGGCTGGGCTTCGGCTACGTCACCAACGGCATGCAGCCGGGCGTCACCGGGGACGTCCGCTCGCGGAACCTGATCCGCGCGGTGCGGGGGTGCCTGGGGCTGTCCTGAGTCCGGGGCCGCCGTGCCCGGCCGGGCCGCTGCGGCCGTCTCGCCGAGCCAGTGCGGCTCGCCGAGCCCGGCCGTCCGGTTACGCCCGGCCGTCCGGTTACGCCTGGCCGGTCTCGAAGCGGCTGACCTTCCCACCGTCCACGGTGAAGCGCCAGGCGGTGCGCATCTCGCCCCAGGTGTCGTTGGTGAAGTTGGCGACCAGCGCGCGGCCGCCGTCGGATTCGGTCTGGACGTCCATCCGGCCGTGGGCGGTGAAGATCTCGCTGTCGATCCAGTCCGTCAGGTTCCGGTCGGAGCCGTCGTCGGACATGGTCGCGCCGTCGGTGAGCAGTCCGACGAAGGCCTCGCGGTCGCCCGCGTTGATCGCGGTGACGACGGCGCGGACGACGGGGTCGCTGAGCTTGGCGGTGGCGATGGTCACGGGGGACTCCCGGGGAGGGTGAGGGGTTCGGGAGTCCTGTCTACGGCGTTCGCGCGGGCCGTCCGGGCATGTCGGCGGCGCGTCGGGAAAATGCCGGGGATTCATGTGCTTGGATCCCCGGAAGCGATGATTCGCCCCGGAGCCCGCCACGGGGAGTGGCGATGGAGCGGGAGGCCGCAGTGGGCCTCCCGCTCCGCTTCCGTCGAGGGGCCGGTGACTTCCGGCGGCCTCGGTGACCTCCGGCAGCCTCGGTGACCTCCGGAGGCGTCGGTGGCCTCCGAAGGGCCTAGAAGAAGCCGACCGCGTCGGGGGAGTAGCTGACCAGCAGGTTCTTGGTCTGCTGGTAGTGCTCCAGCAGCGCCTTGTGGTTCTCCCGCCCGATGCCGGAGTTCTTGTAGCCGCCGAAGGCCGCGTGGGCCGGGTAGGCGTGGTAGCAGTTCGTCCAGACCCGGCCCGCCTGGATGGCGCGTCCGGCCCGGTGGGCGGTGTTGAGGCTGCGGGTCCAGACGCCCGCGCCGAGCCCGTACTGGGTGTCGTTGGCGAGGGCGACGGCCTGGTCGAAGCCGTCGAAGCGGGTGACCGAGACGACCGGTCCGAAGATCTCCTCCTGGAAGACCCGCATCGAGTTGTCGCCCTCGAAGACCGTCGGTGCCACGTAGTACCCGCCGGCGAGCGCGCCGCCGAGGTCGGCCCGCTCGCCGCCCACCAGCACCTTGGCGCCCTCGGCCTGGCCGATCTCGAAGTAGGACAGGATCTTCTTCAGCTGCTCGACGCTGGCCTGGGCGCCGACCTGGGTCTCGGTGTCCAGTGGGTCGCCCTGGCGCATCGCCCGCACCCGGTCCAGGCCGTCGGCGAGCAGCCGTTCGTAGATCGCGGAGTCGATCAGCGCGCGGCTGGGGCAGGTGCAGACCTCGCCCTGGTTGAGGGCGAACATCGCGAAGCCCTCGACGGCCTTGTCGTAGAAGGCGTCCGAGGCGGCCGCGACGTCCGCGAAGAACAGGTTGGGGCTCTTGCCGCCCAGCTCCAGCGTGACCGGGATCAGGTTGTCGGCCGCCGAGCGGGCGATCAGCCGGCCGGTGGTGGTCTCTCCGGTGAAGGCGAGCTTGCGGACCCGGTTGCTGGCGGCGAGCGGGGCGCCGGCCTCCTCGCCGAAGCCGGTGACGATGTTGACCACGCCGGGCGGCAGCAGGTCCGCGGTCAGCTCGGCGAGCAGCAGCACCGAGGCCGGGGTCTGCTCGGCGGGCTTGAGCACCACCGCGTTGCCGGCCGCGAGCGCCGGGGCGAGCTTCCAGATCGCCATCAGGATCGGGAAGTTCCACGGGATGATCTGGCCGACCACGCCCAGCGGCTCGTGGAAGTGGTACGCGACGGTGTCCTCGTCGAGCTGGGAGAGGCTGCCCTCCTGGGCGCGCAGCGCACCGGCGAAGTAGCGCAGGTGGTCGACGGCGAGCGGGAGGTCGGCGGCCAGCGTCTCGCGCACCGGTTTGCCGTTCTCCCAGCTCTCCGCGACGGCCAGCTGCTCCAGGTTGGCCTCCATCCGGTCGGCGATCCGCAGCAGGACCTGCGCCCGCTCGGCGGCCGGGGTGCGGCCCCAGGAGAGGGCGGCGGCGTGGGCCGCGTTCAGGGCGGCCTCGACGTCCTCGGCGGTGCCGCGGGCGACCTCGGTGAACACCTCGCCGGTGACCGGGGTCGGGTTGCCGAAGTACTCGCCGCGCACGGGCGGCGTCCATCCGCCGCCGATCCAGTGCTCGTACCGGGAGCGGTAGGCGACGATGCTGCCGGGGGTGCCGGGGGGCTGGTAGACCGTCATGCTCGGTCTCTCCTCGCTGTGTCGGGCGCCGCCCGGCACGGCTCGGGCTACGGGCGGCGCGCCGGAGCGCCCGTTCAGGGGCGGTCCGGCGGAGGGTTCGGACACGCAATCGGGCCGGCGCCCCACCGGGGCGCCCGCCGTCGAGCACGATAGCCGTCGGGCGCCCGGCGCGGCTACGGTCCGTACGCCGGACCCGTACGGAGGGTGCGCCTTCCGGTCGTTCTCGCGGTGCTCCGCAGTGTCAGGGATCGGGTCACTTCCGGGCTTCCGGGTGCCACGGATCGGCGCACCGCGGGGCACCCGGAAGTGATCCGACCCGGAGCACGGGGGCTGTCCGGATCGGATCACCGCGGGGTACGCGTCGCGGTCGCGCCCCGGCGACGTGCTGCCGCGCGCCGACGTACGCCGGCCGGCCCGCTCCCGCGGGGTGCCGCCGCACGCTGCCGCGTGACCAGGGGCGACACTCCCGGGGGCGCACGCCCGTCGGACGGCTCCGGGCACGCGCCGGTCAGACCGGTTGGTACCGGCCCGTACGGGCCTCCCAGCTGAGGTAGCCGGCCAGCCAGGTGAGCAGCCCGTCCGCGTACCTCTGGGCGATCGTGCGTTCGATCCGGGAGAGGCCCAACTCGCGGTGGACGCCCGGCAGTCGGTCGCGCAGCTCGGCACAGCGGTCGACCATCAGCTGGGCCTCGGTGATGACCGCCGCGCAGGCCTCCTCGGCCGAGCAGCGCCGCTCCCGCTGGACGATCATGACCAGGTTGTTCACGTCCCCGCGCGGCGCCTCCAGCGGGTAGGAGCGGACGTCGTTGCTGAGCGACGGTATGTCGGCTGCCAGCTGTCGCAGTTGACGCAGCACCGGGTGGTGCAGGACGGCGGCCGGGACCTCGAACTGGCCCAGGCGTTCGACCATGTCGAAGATGGTCTCCATCGCCGCGGTGCCCCGTCGGAGCTCCAGGTAGCCGTCCCGGTCCGGCGGCCGGGTGGAGATCCGGCCGGCCGCCTCGGCCGGGTGGCTGGCCAGGTAGTACTCCCAGTTGTAGGCCGCGCGGGCCTGCCAGCGGGCCGGCATGCCCTGCACGCTGCGGTTCCACAGGTCGGCGAAGGCGGTCTCGACCGCGGAGTCCTGGTCGGGGCGGGCGCCGTGCAGGACGGCGATCAGCCGTTCGCAGATCGGGGCCACCTCGGCGGGGCGGCGGCCGAGCGGGCCGTCGAACTGGTCGTCGAAGAGGAAGTAGAAGCCCATCAGGTCGGCGGCCAGGGCGAGTTCGTCCGGACCGGCGTCCGGATAGCCGAGCGCGGCGAGGTCCACCACCTCCCAGTGCGCGTAGCCGGGGTGGTCGGCGTCGGGCAGGAGGGGGTGGCGGATCAGCCATTCTCTGTGCAGTGCGGTGGCGTGCCGGCCGTGCGAACTTCGGCGGTGCGGGAACGGAATCTGAAGTGAGGTGTCGTCAGACATCGGACTCCCGGTGCAGCGGATGGTGGGGGCGCTTTTTGTTCGAGCACTGATGGTGGGGGGAGTTGACGCGGCGAGACGCGGACGGTGAGGGTGGAATTCGCAAGATCATCTGCGCCTCGAAGGCCGTAGGGTATCTGATGTAATGATTGGATGTTAGGGATATAGGGCAATTGCCTCTGGCAAGTCGCCCGAACCCTCACCGTCCGCCCCAGCCTGCACGAATGCCCCACGGGGAGGTCCGCTCGGCGCTAACCTCGGCTCCACGCAGTGATGGAGCTGTGACGCGAGTGGGCGAGGCGGAGGCGCGACGGTGACCGAGCAGGAGAACGTACTTCGGGCGGGCGCTGGTTCCGCCCGCGACGGTGACGGTACCGCGCCCCGGGTCCGGCTGCGCGACCGAGATGCCGAACTGCGCTCGGTGGAGGCCGCCGTGGACCGGCTCTGCCGCGGATTCGCCGCCGGCGGTACCGAGATCGGTGACCTGCTCGCCTTCTCCGGCCGTCCCGGCATCGGCAAGACCAGCCTGCTGCACGAGGTCCGGCGAATCGCCAAGCTCCGCGACGGCGCCACCGTGCTGTTCGCCCGAGGCGGCGAACGGCAGTTCAAGGAGCCCTACCACGTACTTCGCCAGCTGCTCCAGCCCGTGCTCAGCGACCTGCAGCCGGATGTGTTCAGCCAGGTCATGGGTACCTGGGAGGAGGTCGTCGGACCGGCCATGGGCCTCAAGCAGCCCAAGGCCGGCGCCCGCCGCCTCGACCCGCAGGGCGTGCGCGACGGCCTCGACTACGTCCTCACCCAGCTCGCGCCGCGCCGCGCGCCGATGGTGATGATCGTCGACGACCTGCACTGGGCGGATGGGGAGTCACTCTCCTGGCTGACCAAGTTCGCCGTCCGATCGAGTGAACTTCCCGTCCTGCTCGTCTTCGCCTTCCGAGAGGACGAGAACGACTGGCCCAGCGGGACCCAGGACTTCCGCCGGGACGTCCTCGCGCTCAAGGGCCGCAAGCACGAGCTCAACCGGCTCACCCTCAGCTCCGTCACCGACATGATCCGGGCCGAGCTCGGAGACAAGGCCGAGGACGCCTTCTGCTACGAGTTCTGGAACGTCGTCAACGGCAACCCGTTCGAGGCCAACGCCCTGCTCGACCAGGTCCGCGACCAGGAACTCGAACCGGTCGAGGAGAACTCCCGGCAGCTGCGCGAACTCGCCGTCGACGCCACCGGGATGACCCTCAAGAGCTGGCTGGACCGGCTCGGCGCGAGCACCCTGCGCTTCGCCTGGGCCTGCGCGATGCTGGGAACCGACATCCGGGTCGACCTCGCCACCCGGATCTCCACCCAGAGCACCGAGGGCGCCCGCGAGTCCATCAAGCAGCTGCGCAAGCAGCGCGTGCTGACCCAGACCCCCAACGGGAACCTGGAGTTCGTCCACCCGCTGATCGCCAGCTCCATCTACAACACCATGCCGGACGCCACCCGCCTCGGCATGCACGGCATCGCCGCCGCCGAGATCGAGAACGCCGGACTCGGTCTGCTCGCCGCCTCCCGCCACCTGGTCGAGACCCACTCCGGCGAGGGCGACGACCGGATCGTCAAGAAGCTGCGCCGCGCCGCCGTCGAACACCAGCTGATCGGCGCCCCCGAGGCCGCCCAGCGCTGCCTGCACCGCGCGCTCAACGAGCCGCCCGCCGACGAGATCAAGGCCGAGGTGCTGTACGAACTCGGCTGCTCCGCACTGCTCACCGACCCCGTCGCCACCGTCAACCAGCTCAAGCTGGCCCTCGACCCCGACGAGGTGCCGCTGCGCCCCGCCCTGCGCGTGGACGCCACCTTCCGGCTCTCCGAGGTGCTCGCCCACGCCGGTGAGCTGGGCCAGGCCGCCGTGGTCTGCCAGAAGGAGGCCCAGAAGACCACCGACCCGGCCGGACGCCAGCGGCTCCAGGCCGCCTCGTTCATGTGGCACGCCTTCCGCAAGTCCGAGGAGGACGGCCCGGGCCGCTCCGTCCGGCTCGGCGAGATGTGCCGGAGCCTGAGCGGGCGGGAGGCGGCCGACCGGGCCGTGCTCGCGATGCGCGCCTGGGACCTCACCCTGCGGGGCGCCCCCTCCACCGACGCGCTCGCGCTCGCCGACGAGGTCCTCGACGGTGGTCGGCTGCCCAAGGGCCTCGGCTGGACCGACACCACCTGGGGCTTCGAACTGCCCTCGATGCTCGGCCTGACGTACATCTACAACGACCGCATCGCCCAGGCCGAGCGGCTGGCCGCGGACGCCATCATCCAGTTCGAGATCGCCGGTTGGAGCGGAGCCCACCGGGGCTTCGCCTACTTCCTGATGGGCCTGGCCCGGTTCCGCCGCGGGCTGCTCGCCGAGGCCGAGGACTTCCTGCGCCGGGCGTACCGCATCTCCGAGCGAATCGGCGAGAAGCTGCCGCTGGCCTGGGACGCCATCGGCGTGCTGGTCGACACCCTGATCGCCCGCGGCCGGGTCGAGGAGGCCTGGAACCTGGCCAACGACTTCGGCTTCCACCCGCCGTACCACGCGACGGCCATGGTGCTGCCGGACGCGGCCTCGCTGTACGGCAAGCTGCTGGTCGCCAAGGACCGGTACGCGGGCGCGGCCGCCGCGCTCACCGAGGCGGGCGCCCAGTTGGAGGTCCGCGGCTGGCACAACACGGTCTGGGCGCCCTGGGCCGGCCACCTCGCCATCGCGATCGCGGACGACGAGCCCGAGCGCGCCCGCGACTACGCCCAGAAGGCGGTCTCGGACGCACGTACGTTCGGCACCGCCTCGGCGATCGGCAGCGCGCTGCGCCTGCAGGCCCGGATCGAGGACGGCCAGGCGGCGGTCGAGCTGCTGGAGGACGCCGTGGCGTACCTCGGGCAGTCTCCGGCCGGCTACGAGCACGCCGTCGCGCTGGTCGACCTCGGCGCCGCGCTGCGCCGGGTCGGGCGGCTGGAGGACGCCCAGGAGTACCTGTACCAGGGCATCGAGCTGGCTCAGCACTGCTCCGCGGAGGGGCTGGTCGACCGGGCCCGGCGGGAGCTCGCCAACTACGGCCTGCGGCCCAACCGGCTGGGGCTGCGGGACTTCCGGGACACCCTGGAGACGCTCAGCAGCGCGGAGTGGGAGGTCGCCAAGCGGGCCGTGCAGGGCGTGCCGCCGCAGCGGATCGCCGACGAGCTCGGGGTGCCGATCGGCCTGGTCAACCGTCGGCTGGCGGCGGTCTACCGCAAGGCGGGCAGCGGGCCGGACGGCCTGGCCTCGGCGCTCGGGCTGCAGCAGCAGCGGGACGCGGGCCGGCTGGAGGACCTGGACGACTAGGCGCGGCCGGGGCCGATGCCGGGCGCAGCGTCAGGCGCCCGGTGGTCGGGTCCGGCACCCGGGGGTCGGGTCGGGCGCCTGGCGGTGCAGGGCGTCCGGCGGTGGGCGGCGGCGCGTAGGGCGGCGTGTGGGATCGTGGAAGCGCCCCTGCGGCCGCCCCCGTCGCTAGGCTGACGGACACGGGGCTGCCGCGGCGACCCCTCGACGGACCCGGAACCGGGCGCCCGCGGTGCGACGCGGCCGCCAGTGAGGAGCAGGCCAATGGCGAGCGAGGCCACCAGCGTGCGGCAGGAACCCCTGGATCCCTCGGGCGCCGGCGCCGCGATCGAGCGCTGGACGCTCACGGCAGGCCCGTACGAGGCGAGCGTGCTCACCCTCGGCGCGACCCTGCACACCCTGAGCGCGCCGGACCGCTCCGGCCGCTCCGCCCAATTGCTGCTGGCCACCGACCGGTTGCCCGAGATCCTCGGCCCGGCCCGGCACTACGGCACGGTGGTGGGCCGGTATGCCAACCGGATCGACCGCTCGTCGGTGTCCATCGACGGCGAGGAGTACCAGCTCGCCCCGACCGGCGGTGGCATGACCCTCCACGGCGGTCCGGACGGCTTCGCGCACCGGATGTGGGCGGCCGAGCCGGTCGCGGGCGGGGTGCGGCTGGCGCTGCACAGCCCGCACGGGGACCAGGGCTTCCCGGGCGCGCTGGACGTCACCGTCACGTACACCCTGGACGCCTCCGGCGAGCTGGTGATCGCCTACCGGGCCGTCACCAACAGGCCGACCGTCGTCAACCTGACCAACCACGCATACTTCAACCTTTCGGGCGAAGGCAGCGGCGACGTCCTCGGTCACCTGCTGACGCTGGACGCCGACGAGTACACCCCGGCCGACGAGCGGCAGATCCCGTACGGCCGGACCGAGCCGGTGGCCGACACGCCGTTCGACTTCAGGGTGGCCACGCCGATCGGCAAGTCGGTGCACGACGAGCACCCCCAGCTGACCGGGCCCGGCGGCTACGACCACAACTGGGTGCTGCGCGCCCGGTCGGCGGACGGCAGCCCGGCGCGGGCCGCGCTGCTGGAGGACCCGGTCAGCGGCCGCACCCTGGAGGTGCTGACCACCGAGCCGGGCATCCAGGTCTACACCGCGAACAAGTTCCAGGGCGCGGTCACCGGCGCGAGCGGCGTCCCGTACGGACCGTTCGCCGGGATCGCGCTGGAGACCCAGCACTTCCCGGACTCCCCGCACCACCCGGCGTTCCCCAGCACGGAGCTGCGGCCGGGGGAGGAGTTCCGCTCGACGACCGTGCTCCGGCTGGGGGCCGATCGCTAGGACCGGTCGGTGGGGCGGCTGGTAGCAGGGGCGGGCCTACGGCCGCAGGTCCCGGCGCATGCAGAGCCGTGGCCAGCGGTCCAGGCCGTGCTCGGCCTCCTTTCGGCGGATCTCGCGCAGGCCCGGGGTGAGTTCCTCCCCGGCCAGCGGGCGGAAGCCGCAGCGGGCGTAGTAGGGGGCGTTCCAGGGGACCTCGGCGAAGGTGGTGAGGGTGAGCGCGGGGGCGTCGGTGCTCTCGGCGAGGTGTTCGATCAGCGCCCGGCCGACGCCGCGGCGGGCGTGGTCGGGGTGGACGGAGACCTGCTCGATGTGCAGCGCGCCGTCCACCGGCTCGGCCAGCAGGTAGGCGGCGACGGTTCCGTCGGAGGCCTCGGCGACCAGGGCCACGCCCTGCTCCAGGTAGTGCGCCAGTTCCTCCGGCGCCGGGGGTTCGTCCTCGGCGATCTCCTGCATGCCGATCGCGGTGAAGGGTGCGCCGGCGGCCCGCTCCAGCTCGGCGAGGAGTGGAAGTTCGTCCCTGGTGACGGATCTGATTCGCATGCGGCCAGTCTGCTGCAGTCCGATTTCGGCCATGCACGGTGGTTTCGTCGGCCAGCTCGCGGAGGGGCGAATCGGATGAACCGGGGCAATCTGCGCCACCGCCAGCTACCGTGCGGCAACGTCCAGGACACGCGGGCGTAACGATCGCCGTTTCTTGCAGAAACTTGCTGCAAGGACTTTCCGTCGATCTTGCGCCGCTGTTAACTTCCTTCCCGAGCCCGACGGCAGCAACGGTGCGGTCGGCACGAGGCAGACATTATGCGCCTGTCTCCGAACATCTCGGGCACCCCCACCCTCCCAAGGAGTTCTCATGCGGCGTGGCATCGCGGCCTCTGCCCTCGTTGTGGCCCTCGCGGTCTCGATGGCTGCCTGTGGCAGCAGCGGCTCCAGCTCCGACGGCAAGGCCGACGGGCCGGTCACCCTCACGTACTGGGACACGTCGAACGCCACCAACGAGGCGCCGAACTACCAGGAGCTCGTCAAGAAGTTCGAGGCTGCGAACCCGAACATCAAGGTCGACTTCGTCAACGTGCCGTTCGACCAGGCGCAGAACAAGCTCCAGACGGCCATGGGGGCCAAGGGCGCTCCGGATGTCTTCCGCTCCGAGGTCGGCTGGACCGCCGCCTTCGCCAAGGCCGGTTACCTGGAGCCGCTGGACGGCACCCCGGCCGCCGCCGACACCTCCGCCTTCCAGTCGAGCCTGATCCAGCAGGCCAAGTACGAGGGCAAGCTGTACGGCGTGCCGCTGGTGACCGACACCCTCGGCCTGCTCTACAACAAGGAGCTGTTCACCAAGGCCGGCATCACCGAGGCGCCGAAGACCTGGGACGATCTGAAGGCCGACGCCGCCGCCGTCAAGGAGAAGGCCGGCGTGGACGGCTTCTGGCTGAAGGCCGCGGACGGCTACTACGCGATGCCGTTCCTGTTCGGCGAGGGCACCGACACCGTCGACGCCGCCGGCAAGAAGATCACCGTCTCCTCGCCGGAGGCCGTCAAGGCCATCGAGACGTACAAGACGATGTTCACCTCGCCCGGCACCGCCAAGGCCGACGTCACCACCGACGCCTACGCGCACATGATGGACGCCTTCAACAGCGGCAAGGTCGCGGCGATCATCCAGGGCCCCTGGGAGATCACCAACATCTACAAGGGCTCGGCCTTCGCCGACAAGAACAACCTCGGCATCGCGGCCGTCCCCGGCGGCTCCGCGGGCAAGGCCGGTGCCCCCACTGGTGGCCACAACATCTCCGTCTACGCCGGTGCCGACAAGGCCCACAAGGCCGCCGCCGAGAAGTTCGCCGCCTTCATGACCTCGGCCGAGAGCCAGGCGTTCATCGCGCAGAAGAACTCCACCCTGCCCACCCGCTCCGACGCCTTCACCGCCGACGTCAAGGCCGACCCGGGAATCGCCGGCTTCCAGGCCGTGCTGAGCAGCGCCAAGCCGCGCCCCGAACTGCCCGAGTACAGCTCGCTGTTCGCCTCGCTCGGTACCAACCTGGGCAAGGCCGTCCAGGGCACGAGCACCCAGGACGCGCTGAACACCGTCTCCACCGACTACGCCAAGCTCCTGCCGGGCTTCGCCAAGTAGTCCCTGTGCCCGGCCCGCCGGCTGACGGATGGCAGTTGACGAGCGGCGGCGAACAGATGGCAGCGAACGGATAACAGAGAACAGATTTCATCATCTGTCAGTCGTCAGTTGTTCGCGGTCTGCTGTTCATTGCCGGCCGTCACCTGTCGTCCCCCGGTGGGCCGGGCCGTCGGCTCCCCCGAGAATTCCCCCCGAGAAGGTGCAAACGATGTCAGTCGCCGTGCAGGGCGCCACCGGCAAGGGCAGCCGGGAGCGCGAGCAGCGTCCGGGCCTGCTGGAACGCGTCAAGCGCTCCTACGCCAAGCACTGGTACGCCTACGCGATGATCGCCCCGGTCGTACTGGTGCTCGGTGTGCTGGTGCTCTACCCGCTCGCCGAGGGCATCTGGCTCACCCTCACCGACGCCAACAGCCTCAACGTGGCCCGCAAGATCGGCGTCAACGAGATCCCGGCGAGCTACAAGTTCGTCGGCTTCCACAACTACGCCGACATCCTGTGGGGCCCCGGCTCGTACGACCGCTTCTGGTCGCACTTCGTCTGGACCATCGCCTGGACGGCGATCTGCGTCTTCCTGCACTACACCCTCGGCCTCGGCCTCGCGCTGCTGCTCAACCAGAAACTGCGCGGCCGCGCCGCCTACCGGTTGCTGCTCATCCTGCCCTGGGCCGTACCGACCTTCGTCACCGTCTTCTCCTGGCGCCTGATGCTCGCCGACGGCGGCGTCGTCAACGGCATCCTCTCCTTCCTGCACCTGCCCGAGCCGGGCTGGCTCACCGATCCGTGGGCGCAGAAGACGGCCGCGATCATGGTGAACACCTGGGCCGGCGTGCCGTTCATGATGATCTCGCTGCTCGGCGGCCTCCAGTCGATCCCGGCCGAGCTGTACGAGGCCGCCGAGATGGACGGTGCCACCGCCTGGCAGCGCTTCCGGTTCGTCACCCTGCCCGGGCTGCGCTCCGTCTCCTCCACGGTCGTGCTGCTCGGCGTGATCTGGACGTTCAACCAGTTCAACGTCATCTTCCTGCTGTTCGGCACCGGCGCCCCCGACGCCCAGCTGCTGGTCACCTGGGCGTACCGGCTCGGCTTCGGCCAGATTCCCCGGGACTACGCGCAGTCCGCCGCCTACGGCGTGATCCTGCTGTCCATCCTGATCGTCTTCACCGCCTTCTACCGGCGCTGGCTCGCCCGCAACGAGCAGGCCAACGGCTGAGGCCCCGGACCCAGTTGACCCACGAAGGCAGGTAACCCCGATGAGCACCACCACCGAACGCCCGGCCCCGGCGGCGACCGCGGCCCCGGCCGCCCGGCCCGCCAAGGTCCGCCGCCGCGGCGAGCGCAGCCCGCTGGCCCGGGCGCTGTCCCACAGCACCCTGATCCTGGCCGGCCTGATCGCGCTGTTCCCGGTCGCGTGGATCCTGTTCGTCTCGCTCGGCCCGGACAAGACCGACTACCTCCACCCCGGCGAGATCCTCGGCAAGCTGACGCTGTCGAACTACCAGCACGTGCTGTCCGACACCGACTTCTTCACCTGGTTCGGCAACGCCCTGCTGGTCTCCGGCATCACCACCGTGTTCGGCGTGCTGCTCGCCGCCACCACCGGCTACGCCGTCTCCCGGATGAAGTTCCCCGGGCACAAACCGCTGATGTGGTCGCTGCTGGTCACCCAGATGTTCCCGATCGCGGTGCTGATCGTGCCGATGTACACGATGCTCTCCGAGCTCGGCCTGCTGGACAGCTACACCGGTCTGATCCTGGTCTACTCGACCACCACCGTGCCGTACTGCGCCTGGCTGCTGAAGGGCTACTTCGACACCATCCCGGTGGAGATCGACGAGGCCGGCCGGGTCGACGGGCTCAGCCCGTTCGGCACCTTCTGGCGGCTGGTGCTGCCGCTCGCCCGCCCGGGCCTGGCGGTGGCGGCCTTCTACTCCTTCCTCACCTACTGGGCCGAGGTGCCGTTCGCCTCCACCTTCATGCTCAGCTCCGACAAGTACACGTTGGCCGTGGGCCTCCAGACCTTCGTCAGCGAGCACGACGCCCAGTGGAACCTGATGGCCGCGACCGCGGTGCTGATCGCGATCCCGTCCGCGGCCTTCTTCTACCTGGTGCAGCGCCACCTGGTCACCGGCCTGACCGCCGGTGCCTCCAAGTCGTAACGCGCCGCCACGTCGTCACGCGCCTCCACGTCCCAGCGCCTTCCGCTCCTCTAGTCCCCAAGGGATACCGTCCATGACCCAGAACCTGGCCGACACCTCCCGGCCTGCCGCCGACACCGCTCACGAGGCGAACGTCAGCGCGTCCAGAGGCTGGTGGCGGGACGCGGTCATCTACCAGGTGTACCCGCGCAGTTTCGCCGACTCCAACGGCGACGGCATGGGTGACCTGCCCGGCATCCGCAGCCGTCTGCCCTACCTGCGCGACCTCGGCGTGGACGCGGTCTGGCTCTCGCCGTTCTACGCCTCGCCGCAGGCGGACGCCGGCTACGACGTCGCCGACTACCGCGCCGTGGACCCGATGTTCGGCACCCTGCTGGACGCCGACGCCCTCATCCGGGACGCCCACGACCTGGGCCTGCGGATCATCGTCGACCTCGTCCCCAACCACTCCTCGGACCAGCACGAGTGGTTCCAGCGCGCCCTGCGCGAGGGCCCCGGCTCCCCGCTGCGCGACCGCTACCACTTCCGCCCCGGCAAGGGCGAGCAGGGCGAACTGCCGCCCAACGACTGGGAGTCCATCTTCGGCGGCCCGGCCTGGACCCGCGCCGAGAACCCGGACGGCACCCCCGGCGACTGGTACCTGCACCTGTTCGCCCCGGAGCAGCCCGACTTCAACTGGGAGAACCCGGCGGTCGCCGACGAGTTCCGCTCGATCCTGCGGTTCTGGCTGGACATGGGCGTGGACGGCTTCCGCATCGACGTCGCCCACGGCCTGGTCAAGGCCCCCGGCCTGCCCGACCTCGGCGGCGCCGACCAGCTCAAGCTGCTCGGCAACGACGTCATGCCGTTCTTCGACCAGGACGGCGTGCACGAGATCTACCGCAGCTGGCGCAAGATCCTCGACGAGTACCCGGGGCAGCGGATCGGCGTCGCCGAGGCCTGGACCCCGACCGTCCAGCGCACCGCCAACTACGTCCGTCCCGACGAGCTGCACCAGGCCTTCAACTTCCAGTACCTGGGCACCGATTGGGACGCCACCGCGCTGCGCGAGGTGATCGACCTCTCACTCGACTCGATGCGCCCGGTCGACGCCCCCACCACCTGGGTGCTGTCCAACCACGACGTCACCCGGCACGCCACCCGGTTCGCCAACGAGCCCGGCCTCGGCACCCAGATCCGCACTCCCGGCGACCGCGAACTCGGCCTGCGCCGCGCCCGCGCCGCCACCCTGCTGATGCTCGCGCTGCCCGGCTCGGCGTACGTCTACCAGGGCGAGGAGCTCGGCCTGCCGGACGTCACCGACCTGCCCGACGAGGTCCGCCAGGACCCGTCCTTCTTCCGCCAGGCCGGCCAGGACGGCTACCGCGACGGCTGCCGCGTCCCGATCCCGTGGTCCGGCACCGAGGCCCCGTACGGCTTCGGACCGGTGGCCGGCGGGCCGTCCTGGCTGCCGCAGCCGACCGAGTGGGCCGAGCTGAGCGTCGAGGCGCAGACCGGCGACCCGACGTCCACCCTGGAGCTCTACCGCAGCGCGCTGGCCGTCCGCCGGGCGCAGTCCGACCTCGGCGCCGGCACTGGCGTCGAGTGGCTGGAGAGCCCCGAGGGCACCCTGGCTTTCCGTCGCGGCGCCTTCGTCTGCACCGTGAACACCACCGGCGAGCCGGTGCGGATCGCGGCCCCGGGCACGCTGTTGCTGGCCTCGGCGGACCTCGTGGTGGACGGTGGCGAGACGGTGCTGGCTCCGAACAGCACCGGCTGGTGGGCGGTCTGACGTGGTTGGAATAGGCTCTGGGACCGTGACTACGGCGCGACTCTCAGACATCGCGGCGCAGGCGGGGGTCAGTGAAGCCACCGTCTCCCGCGTGCTCAACGGCAAGGCGAACGTTTCCGCCGCCACCCGGCAGACCGTGCTGGCGGCGCTCGACGTGCTCGGGTACGAGCGGCCGACCCGCCTTCGCCAGCGCAGCGCCGGGCTGATCGGACTGATCACGCCGGAGCTGAGCAACCCGATCTTCCCCGCGCTGGCCCAGGTGATCGAGCAGGTGCTCAGCCGGCACGGCTACACCCCGGTGCTGTGCACCCAGACGCCGGGCGGGTCCACCGAGGACGAACTGGTGGAGATGCTGGTGGACCGGGGAGTGGCGGGCATCGTCTTCGTCTCCGGGTTGCACGCCGACAGCACCGCCGACCACGACCGCTACGCCCGGCTGGCCGGGCGCGGGGTGCCGTTCGTGCTGATCAACGGCTACAGCGAGAAGATCGACGCGCCGTTCATCTCGCCGGACGACCGGGCCGCGATGTGGATGGCCGTCCAGCACCTGGCCGAACTCGGGCACGAGCGGATCGGGCTGGCCGTCGGTCAGCGCCGGTACGTGCCGGTGCTGCGCAAGATCGAGGGCTTCACGGCGGCGATGTGCGAGGTGCTCGGACGCACCCGGGAGGAGGCCGAGAACCTCGTCCACCACACGCTGTTCAGCGTGGAGGGCGGGCACGCGGCGGCCGGCGCGCTGCTCGACAAGGGCTGCACGGCGATCGTCTGCGGGAGCGACATGATGGCGCTCGGGGCGATCCGGGCGGTGCGGCAGCGCGGGCTGTCGGTGCCGCAGGACGTGTCGGTGGTCGGCTTCGACGACTCGCCGCTGATCGCCTTCACCGAGCCGCCGTTGACCACGATCCGCCAGCCGGTCGAGGCGATGGCCACGGCGGCGGTGGACGCGCTGCTGGAGGAGGTCGGCGGAAACGCGGCCCAGCGCGGTGAGTTCATGTTCCAGCCGGAGCTGGTGATGCGCGGGTCCACCGGGGCCTGCGCGCGCTGAGCCCCGGCCGCCACGGTCGAACGAACGGGCCCCGGAGGGCGGTTGCTCTCCGGGGCCCGTTCGGCGTGCGCGCGGTCGGCCGTCGCGGGCCCTCAGGCGGTCAGCCCTCCTGGGTGGTGGGGCGGTCGACGGTCAGACGGTGTCCGTCGGCGGCCTCGCCGGTACGGGTCTCGGTGCGGCGGCCGCGGGCCAGGTAGTCGCGCAGGACCAGTTCGACGGCGTCCTGGGGGTTCTTGGTACCGGAGAGCATCATCGCGTCGATCGCGAGGTTCGCGTCGAGGGTGACGGTGACCTGGGCCATGTGACTCCTCCTCGGGTGCAGAGCAGCAGCATGCCCGTTGGGGCGGGGATCCACCACGGGATATGGCGGAACCGCCGGAGGGGGACCCCGAACCGTCGGCGGGAACGCCGGAACCCCCGGAGAGGAGCGACCAGACTCTCCCCGGGGGTGGTGGGTGGTCAGCGTGCGGATGACGACCGGCGGGTAACAGGTGACAGATGACAGATGTTGAAATCTGTTATCTGTTCTTCGTTATCCGTCGGCTGTCACCGGTTGCCCGCCCGCCGTTGCGCCGTCCTCAGACCCGGCCGGCGAAGTCCGGGGCCCAGTTGGCGATGCTCTGCTCACGGACGCCCGAGCTCGGGTTTGCGGCCTCGACGTACTTGCCGTTGCCGACGTAGATCGCGACGTGGTAGACGCCGGAGTCCTTGCCGTTGTTGGACCAGAAGAGCAGGTCGCCAGGCTGGAGGCTGTCCAGCGAGACGTGGGTGCTGGCGGCGGCCTGGTCGGCGGCGACGCGCGGGATGGAGATGCCCGCGGCGCGCAGTGCGGCTTGGGTCAGACCGGAGCAGTCCCAGCCGCCGTTGCCGGTGCCGCCGTAGACGTACGCCTGACCGACCTTCGACTCGGCGAAGGAGATCGCGGCGGCCATGCCGCTGGTGGCGGCGGGGGCCTGGGTCTGCGGAGCGGGCTTGGCGGCCGGCTTGGCGGCCGGGGCCTGCGCCTGGGTCTGGGTCTGCGCGGTCGGCCGGGCGTTCACCGCACCTCCGTTCGCGGACTGACCGGACTTCTGCGAGCGGTCGAACCAGGTGAAGTCCGAGCCGGCGGTGGAGGACCGGCCGGCCTGGCCGTTGCCGCCGAGGGACAGGTGCTGGCCCGGGTAGATGCTGTCCGGGCCCTCGGTCAGGGTGCCGCGGTTCAGCTCGTACAGCCGCTGCCAGCCGCCCTGCACGTTGTGCTGGTCGGCGATCGAGGACAGCCAGTCGCCCTCGACCACGGTGTAGTCCCCGCCCTGGACGGGCGCGGCGGGCGCGGCGGGCTTGGCGGCCGGGGTCTGGGGCTGCGCGGGCTTGGCGGCGGGCTTCGCGGCCGGAGCGGCCGGCTTGACGTTCTGCTGGACGGGCTTGGCGGCGGACGAACCGGCGGTGGAGCCCGCCGAGGTGTCGACCGAGGCGGCGGCGCCGCCCTTGGTGAGGCCGGCCTGGACGGAGCACACCGGCCAGGCGCCGGGGCCCTGCGAGGCGAGGACCTTCTCGGCGACGGCGATCTGCTGGTCCTTGGTGGCTAGGTCGGCGCGTGCCGCGTAGGTCGTGCCACCGAAGGCGGACCAGGTGCTGGAGGTGAACTGGAGGCCACCGTAGAAGCCGTTGCCGGTGTTGATGCTCCAGTTGCCGCCGCTCTCGCACTGGGCGACCTTGTCCCAGGTGGCGACGGAGGCGGCGGAGGCGGCGCCGGAGGTGAGGCAGGGGACGGTGAGGCCGACGCCCGCGACGCCGAGGGCGGCGATCACGCGGTGGGTGCGGCTGGACAGGCGAGTGCCGTTGGTGGGCAGCATGAAGACGCGGTCCTCTCCCACGCCTGCGAGGTGAGCTGTCGGATTCGGGCTGGAGTTGCCCGGCCGCGCGGTGGGCGCGGCTTCACCCCTAGCCCTGGACCGTTCCGGAGACCGGCCCGGGGCGACTTACCTGTGGGTCCCCCGCTCCTGCCGTGGTGCGTTTTCGCGCTGCCAGGACATCCGACGGCAGGACTCGGCGTTGCGGATGAACCGGGTTCGTGTGGTTACGAACGGGGAGCACGTTAATCAGACTTAAGTTCAAACTGCAAATGGCTGTGATGTACATCACGGTTTAGTCGAAACTGCCAAAATTGCAGCCAGTCATGATCGCAAATGATCATTTGTGCGCAACGCTATTGCGGGAATCCACAACTGGCTCCGCCTCAGGAAGGCCGTGACGGTGCGTCGAATTGCGGAGCGGCTTACTCGGACAGGTGGGGGAGCGGCCGCGATTCGCGCGCCTGGACGGGCGCCCCCTATTTCCTTTCAAATAGCACCAGAACGGACATTTCACTTCGTTGCCGTTCGGCTCCCGCACGGGACGCACGGGGCAAGAAGGGGAAAGCGAAGGGTCCGGAACGCAAGCCGTTCCGGACCCTTCGGTGCGCGCGAACCGGCGCGCGGTGTCGACTACTGCCCCGAGGCTCCCTCGGTGGCCGCGTGGGCGCCACGAGTGCCCTCCACGGCCCCCTCGGCCTCGGCGGCGGCCGCCGCCTCCGCCTCGGCCCGCGCCAGGTCCTCCGGGGACGGCGCGGGCAGTGCGGCCAGGTACGTAGAGGCGATCAGCTGGCCGACCGACGGGTACGCGCCCAGCGGCGCGGCCGACGGGCAGCCGGTCTCCTCGGCGGCGGTGGCGAGCAGCTCGGAGTCCGCCTCCGGGCCGATCACCAGCGGGGCCAGCGCCGGGCGCTGCGAGCCGGTGTCCTTGAGGTGGTTGACGGCCGCGGCCACCGAGCCGGGCACGTCGAGCGCGGCGGCGACGACCGGCACGGCCAGTCGGGCGGCCAGCAGCACACCGGTGATGCCGGCCGCGGCGGCCGCGTCCTCGCCGCCGACGGTGGTCAGCACCACGCCGTCCGCGGCGGTCGCGATGGCGAACAGCCGGGCGCGGTCGGCCCGGGCCAGCCCGGCCTCGGACAGTCGGACGTGCACGGCCTCGGCCAGCAGCGGGTGCGGGCCCAGCGGGTCGGTGACGGGCGCGCCGTACTCGGCGGCGATCGCGTGAAGCTCGGTCAGGAAGGTGTGTGGGCCGGGCACCAGCGGCACCAGGACGGGCGTCGGCAGCCCGGCCTCGGCGGCCAGGGTCAGCAGCTCGGCCACGGTGCGGTCCTCGCCGCCGGGGCCCTCGGTGCCGTCGCCGGCGAGGTAGCCGACCGCGGTCTGGACGCCGTTCTGCTCGGTGCGGACGATCGAGAGCAGCTCCTCGACGACCGAACGGGACTCGGGCCCGGCGGTCGCGGGCACGGCGAGCACCAGGGCCGGGGCGCCGGCCGGGATCTCGGGGCGCTCGGGACGACGGTGGCGCCCCCGCGCACGGGAGCCTGGGGTGCGGACGGGCAGTGGCGCGCCCGGGATGGCTGCGGTGCTCATGCCGGAGATCGTAGGACATCTGCCCGTCCGGCTTGCAGTCGGCTGCCGTTCGGGTTTCGCGTGGCCGCCGCGCGGACTCGGTGCGTCTCCGAAGCCGGTCCGGGCCTATTGCCTACAATCCGGACATTCCTCGCCCAGCCCGCTCGCAGTCGCCGGTGGTCGCACACGACGTAATCCGAGGGGGCGGGCGTTGCATCTGTGGCGCGTGAGATGTCTCACAGCATAGGGGTGGCCTGACGGAGGGTCACGGGGGTGCGACTCCCGGCATTCGAAGATCAACATTTAGCGGGGAAGTGCTCACGGCCGGTTATCGCGAGCTCGGCGATTCCATCGGCTATGTCCGTTTACGTACCGTCAGGAGAAGGGCCCGTGAAGAGTTCGGGGCTGCGGATAAAAAGCCCCGTGCACCTGCAATGTCCCGTGCTGATGCACGTGCACTGCGGCTATCATCGCGTCAAGTGAGGCGTTGTGCCGGGCCGGTACGGGGCCGGTCCGTTCGTTCGGCGGTGCCGGGGGGCGCCGCGCTGGACGACAACTCCGGAGCTCTTCGGGAGATTTCTATGCACGACTCGCAGGACACGCACGGCTCGTACGACACCTACAACGGGATGGCTGCCGCCGATCTCCAGGGGGTGGTCTGGCAGAAGAGCCGGCACAGCAACTCCCAGGGCAACTGCGTCGAGTTCGCGGCCCTGCCGGGCGGCGATGTGGCGATGCGCAACTCGCGGTTCCCGGACGGTCCGGCCCTCATCTACACCCGGGCCGAGATCGCCGCCCTGCTGCTCGGGGCGAAGGACGGGGAGTTCGACCACCTGGCGGTCTGACCGGCCGCCGTGCTCCACCATCGGGGGGCCGTCGTGGGTGCCGACACCACGACGGCCTTTGTCTTTGCCTCCTGAGGATGCCTCTCGTCCGGATGTCCTTGCGCCGGATGCTTCTCCTCCGGAGGCCCCTTCTTCTCCGGACGCCTCTTCTCCGGAGGCCTCCTCCGGTCCGGATCCGCCCGGCCGCACTGAGCCGCTCGCGGGTCCGGGGCGCCGGAAGGCCTCGGCGGCGCCTGGTGGAAGGGCCCGGGGTGTGGTCCTCCCGGGGCTTCCCTCGACCGGCCGTGCGCCGTGCGGCGCAGGGGCCGTGCTGGGCGCGGGGCCCGTCCTAGGCCGAGCGCCGATGCCGCCCGCCGACGTCGACGGGGCCGTCGAGCGGTGAGCGGCCGCCGAGTCCGAGGTGTCCGTCCAGCGGGGAGCCGCCGACCGTCTCCGCCTCGAACATCGCCCAGACCACCTTGCCGCTGCCCAGCGGGTGCCAGCCCCAGGAGCGGCTGAACGACTCCACCAGGTGCAGCCCGCGGCCCGACTCGGCGACGAAGTCGGCCTCCCGGGCGACCGGGCCGAGGCTGCTCGGATCGCTCACCGCGCAGACCACCTGGGGTGCGCGGTGCACGAGGCTTATTCGGATCGGAAGCCGGCCGTCCGCGGTCGGCTGTATGGGAAAGTCGTACTCGCCCAGGGCGCCGCCCGACGGGTCGGGCCGTGCGCCGATCGCATGCCGGAGCGCGTTGGTCACGAGTTCCGAGGCCACCAGCGCGACGTCGTCGAACAGCTCCGTCAGGCCCCAGCGCTGGAGCGTGGTCCGAGCGAAGTCGCGCGCGGTTCTGACGGCTTCGAAGCGAGGAGCGAGCGTACAGGTGACCACATGGGGGTCAACCGCCAAGGCCGTACCGGTGCTCATGAAGAGCTCCTCCCATAAGGGGGCGGACACGGCTGGACCCGCCGGGGTCATGCCGGTCACCTCCGACTCGCTCGGCCGCTCGGCCGCCCCCTCGACCAGGCGCGCGCGCACTCGAACGCCCGATGGCGCGGGGGACGCCGTCGGGTCGGTGCACGGAGTCGCGCGTGGGGTCGACGCGGAGCCCGCGGGATTGCCAGGGATGTGCAGGTGCACGTGCACCATGGTGGTGTGCGCTCACTGCAGATGCAAGAGTCGATTCACGTGCAGTCGCACTATTGGCATATGCAAGCGCCGGATGCACGTGCATCCTGGTGCATGGAGTGCAGAACTGATAGGAACATCCGTCAGTATCGGCACCGTGAGCGCTCAACTGATGGCAGACTGTGCGCTGTTTGCCCTAGGTGGAGGTTTCGACCGCATGACCACAGTTCAGCCGGGCGGCGGCTCGATGGTCCGCCGGATCCTCCTCGGCTCGCAGCTGCGCCGCCTGCGCGAGGCGCGCGGCATCACCCGCGAGGACGCGGGCTACGCGATCCGGGCTTCCGAGTCCAAGATCAGCCGCATGGAACTCGGCCGCGTCAGCTTCAAGGAGCGCGACGTCGCCGACCTGCTCAGCCTGTACGGCGTGGACGACGGGACGGAGCGGGAAGCCCTGCTCGGCCTGGTCCGCGAGGCCAACAAGTCCGGCTGGTGGCACAGCTTCAACGACGTGCTGCCGGGTTGGTTCCAGACCTACGTCGGCCTGGAGGAGGCCGCCCAGCTGATCCGCACCTACGAGGTGCAGTTCATCCCCGGGCTGCTCCAGTCCGAGGAGTACGCACGGGCGGTTTTCGGCCAAAGTCGGCCGGTCATCAGCGATGAGGAGGTCGAGCGGCGGGTCAGCCTCCGGCTGCGCCGCCAGAAGCTGCTGACCGAGGGCGCCAGCCCGCGCCTGTGGGCGGTCATCGACGAGGCCGCGCTACGCCGGCCGGTCGGCGGGCCCAAGGTGATGCGCGGTCAGGTGCAGTACCTGATCGATGTCGCCGAGCAGGCCAACGTGGTCATCCAGGTCATGCCGTTCCGGTTCGGCGCGCACGCGGGCGAGTCCGGGGCGTTCACGATCCTGCGCTTCCCGGAGCAGGACCTCGCGGACGTGGTCTACCTGGAGCAGCTCACCAGCGCGCTCTACCTGGACAAGCGCGACGACGTCGACGCCTACATCCAGGTCATGGAGCGGCTCTGCGTGGACAGCCTCACGCCGGAACGCACGATAGACCTGCTCGCCTCGATCCTGAAGGAACGCTGAGTCGCTGCCGCCCGGGGCCTGTGAGCTCCCTCCCTCGCGAGGCCCCCCGGCAGCCGGTCACCAGGCCGCCCACCCGCCGTCAGTCGCGGGCCGGCGGCCGTTCGCGTTCCGGCGGGGACGGCTGTGGCGGGTGGCCCAGTTCCCACGCCAGGTCGTAGCGACGGAAGAGGTCGGCCCGGATCGGCGCCAGCGGGATCTCGGCGCCCGGCAGCAGGACTCCGATGCAGCCGCCCATCAGCGCACTGCGCAGCACCGCGTGCTCGGCGACCGGGTCGGGTGCGCCCCAGTCCCGCAGCAGCCCCTGGAGGATGGCGCCGAGCTGCTGCTGTTCCGGGTCCTGGACGAAGGCGCCGGTGTCCGGGTCGATGATCAGTGCCAGGTGCGAGCGCATCACCCGGGGATGGTCCATCGCCAGCCCGAGCACGGTGTCGATCGCCCGGGCCAGCCGGGCGTCGGGGGAGGAGCCGGGTGCCAGTTCCGCCAGCGCGCCGGACAGCGACTGGTGCATCATCCGGTGCGTCGCGGACTGCATGAGCAGCCGCTTGCCGTCGAAGTAGTACGAGAGCAGGCCGCGGGCGAGCCCGGCCCGTTCGGCGATGTCCGTCAGTGTGGTGCCCGCGTAGCCGCGCTGGTCAACCAGCTCGACGGTGGCCCGCATGATGCGCCGGCGGGAGCGTTGCCGCATCTCCTCATTGACCGAATCCGCGCGAGGTGCCATCGTGTCTGCTCCGAACGTTCGTTGGCTCCGAGCCAATATACTTGCGGAGCCGACAGCCGCCCGAGGAACCGCGTCCCGGTGGGCGCTGCCCGGGCGGCCGCCACGAAGACGGCCGGCTCCACCAACACGGGGGTTTGGTGGAGCCGGCGCCATTGCCCGACGGCCCGGAGGCCGGCCGCGGGCGGGGCCCGAGGTCAGCGCTCGGTCAGGACTTCGGCCCGGGCTGCTGTCGATCCGGCTGGCGGATAATCATAATCGGGCACTGGAACGGGAGTTGTCCTGCGGCGTCGGTCCACCAGGGCGCCTGCCGCTGCGACCACCAGACCGACCAGGGCGACCACGGTGACGAACATCAGCGCCGGCCGGTAGCCGTCCAGCTGGGCCTGCGGACTGTCGCCACCCGCACTGCCGGCCGTGATCATCGCGGTCGCTCCGGCCAGCACCACCGCGGTGCCGACCTGGATGGCGGTGTTCACCAGGCCCGAGGCCAGGCCCTGCTCCTCGTCGGCCACGCCGTCGGTGGCGGCGATGTTCACCGAGGGGAAGGCGAACGCGAAACCCACGCCGAGCAGCAGCATCGAGGGGAGCACCAGGCCCGGGTACGAGCTGTGCTCGTCCAGCCGCAGGAACAGTGCGAAGGCGGCGACCAGCGAGACCAGGCCGATCGGCAGCAGCCGCCCGGTGCCGAAGCGGTCCACGATCGGGCCCATGAAGGGTGCCGAGAGCGCGATGAGGGCCGCGGCCGGGAGCAGTCCGAGGGCCATCTCCAGGGCGGACCAGCCGAGCAGGTGCTGGAGGTAGAGGGTGACCACGAACTGGAAGCCGCCGTACGCGCCGGTCATCGCGAAGGCGACCACGTTGGCCCGGGCGACCGAGCCGTTGCGGAAGATGCCGAGCCGGACCAGCGGGTGCGCGGTGCGGCTCTCCACCCGTAGGAAGGTGGCGGCCAGCGCGGCGACGACGAGCAGCGAGCCGAGGGTGCGCAGGCTCAGCCAGCCGGCGCCCTGGGCCTCGGTGACGGTGAAGACCAGCAGCAGCACGGTCGCGGTGCCGGTGATCGCGCCCAGCACGTCGTAGCCGCCCTTGGCGCGCTCCTCGACCGACCGGGGGAGCAGTCGGACGGCGAAGACCAGGGCGAGCAGTGCGACCGGGACGGGCATCAGGAAGGTCCAGCGCCAGCCGACCTCGGTGAGCAGGCCACTGAGCACCAGGCCGAGCGAGAAGCCGCTGGCAGCGCAGGTGGTGTAGATCGACAGCGCGCGGTTGCGGGCCGGGCCCTCCGCGAAGGTCGTGGTGATGATCGACAGGCCGGCCGGGGCGGTGAAGGCGGCGCTGACGCCCTTGAGGAACCGGGCCGCGATCAGCAGGCCGCCGTCGTCGACCAGGCCGCCGGCCAGCGAGGCGGCGGCGAAGACGCCCAGGGCCACCAGGAACACCCGGCGGCGGCCGAGCAGGTCTGCGGCGCGGCCACCGAGCAGCAGCAGGCCGCCGTAGCCGAGCACGTAGCCGGAGACCACCCACTGGAGGGTGGCGGTGGACAGGTGCAGGTCGGAGCCGATGGACGGGAGGGCGACGCCCACCATGGAGACGTCCAGGGCGTCCAGGAACATGGCGGCGCAGAGCACGATCAGGGTGCCCCAGAGGCGGGGATTCCAGTTCAGCCCGCTGGTTGACGGGGCGTCGGGTGGTGTGGCGGTCGCGGTGGTCATGGGGAGGACGGTACATGCACATGCATTCAATGCAAGTGAATTAGATGTGAACGCAATAATTGCCGATGCACGTGCTAGGGTGGCGGCGTGGCTGAACTCGACTCCCCGGCGGAGGCCGGTCTCGTCGCGCAGTGGCGCGAGCTGCTGGCTCGGCATGCCGCCGCGGCCTGCATGCTCGACCGCGAGCTGGGCGACCGGTACGGGCTGGGCATGAGCGAGTTCGAGGTGCTGGAGCGCCTCGTCGAGGAGTGCGGGGGCGGCGGCGGGCATGCGGTCCGGGTGAGCGATCTGGCCCACACCGTCCACCTGAGCCAGAGCGCGCTGTCCCGGCTGATCGCCCGCCTGGAGAAGGCCGGACTGGTCACCCGGGCGATGTGTGAGAGCGACCGGCGGGGCGTCCTGCTCACCCTCACCGAGGCCGGCCGGGAGCGCTACGAGCAGGCCAGGCCGCTCCACCGCGAGGTGCTGGAGCTGACCCTCGGTGACGGGCTCGGCCCGGCCTGCGGAGCGCCTGGGGACTGACGGTCGGTCGAAAACGCCCGCAGTGTGCTGCGGGGCCGGCCTCAGAGCAGCGAGTGCAGCCCCGGCGCGGCGGCCAGCAGGACGACCACGGCGGGCGCGGCGAGCGCCGCGACGGTCAGTCGCAGCCGGTGCGGGACGGAGAGCCGCGGACGGCCCGCGAGCAGCCGGTCCACCCGCTTTGGGGACTGCGCCAGACCGGGCGGGCAAGAGCCGAACACCCCGCGGTCCAGGTTGAGTTCGGCCAGCGCGAGGGCGGTGGTGTGCCGGCCGTGCCGGCGGGCGGCCCGGTCGTCGGCGGCCAGCTCGACCAGCTCCGCCACCTGGTCCCGGAAGGCGCTGAACACGCCGACGCCGGGGAAGCCGGAAGCGAGCGCCTGGGAGAACTGCTGGAGCCAGTGGTGCCGGGCCCGGACGTGGCCGCGCTCATGGCTCAGTACGGCCGCCAGCTCCCGGTCGGTCAGTTGCTGGAGGGCGCCGGTGGTGACCACCAGTCGGGAGTCCGGTCCGGGCAGCGACCATGCCTCCGGGCGGACGTTCTCCAGCACCACCAGCCGTTCCCGGCGGCTCCGGGCGGTCTCGATGGTGTCGGGCAACTCCGGTGCCCGGGTCGCCAGTTGGGCGTGCCGGCGATCACGCAGCGCCTTGGCCGTGCGGACCTCCCGAGTGAGCGCCAGCACCGTCTGCACCCCACCCGCGGCCAGCACCGCGGCGCACAGCCGGCCCCAGCCCTCGGCCTCCTGGAGGGCGTACGCCGCCTCCACACCGTGCGGTGCGCCCGCGAACACCAGCGCGCGCAGCTCCGGCAGGGCGGCGGAGGCCGCCAGCACCAGGCCCAGCGCGCAGCAGAGCAGTACGGCCACCACCAGGCACTGCCACACCAGCAGTGCCAGCACCGGTTCGCGCTCCGCCCAGCGGGCCCGGGCCAGCAGCCGGGGCGCGACGGTCGAGAGCAGCAGGCCGAGCAGCAGAAGGCCGATCAGGGCAGGCATCGATGGGCTCCCCGAGTACGCACGGAACGCGACAACGCGCTCCCTGCCAACCTATGCGCTGGCGACGCCCGGTGGAACGGCTTTTGACCGGCCAGTGACCAACGCCACGCCCGGGTGGGGGTCTTGGGGTGCCGGGCGTGGGCAGGTCGCACGGTCGCTGCACGGTCAACGGCTGTCACATGGTCAGGAGCATGGCGAACATGCCGATGCCCATGGTGAGTCGGCAGGCCTGCGGCAGCCCGGCGGTGCCGACCGCGAGGGCGCCCGCCGGAGTGCGCAGCAGCCGGCTGCCGGCCCAGAGGGTGTACCCGCCGAAGTAGAGGAGGAGCGCCCCGGTCAGCACCGGAAGGCCCAGGGCGGCGGACTGGTGGTGCTCGTGGCCGGAGGCGACCGTCATGGCGAGGGCCATGTACGTCATGGCGAGCGCGCCGACCGCGTGGTGCAGCCGGTGCGCCCGCCCGGCCGGGCCGTGGGCGGCGGCGAACAGGAGGGCAGCGGCGGGGAGGCCGAAGAGTCCGGCCCAGACGGCGGCCGGGACGGTGGTGCCGGTGACGGCCATCGCGGCCATGCCGAGCCCCATCAGGGCCTCGGCGGCGTCGGACTCGCGGGCGAGCGGCCGGTGCGCGCCGTCCGGGGCGCAGGGGGAGCGGCGCAGCCGTACCAGGCAGGAGGTGCCGGCGCCGGCGGCGAGGAGGGCGAGGAGCCAGTTGACCAGGGCGGGTCCGTGCAACGGCGGCCTCCCGGGGCGGTGGGGCGCCGGGGCGGCGGCGGACAGGCGACAACGGACAGTGGTCAGCGAACAGATGATGAAATCTGTCGGCTGTCATCTGTTATCCGTCAGCTGTCGTCTGTTCGCCACTCCCCGTGCGCGGCGACGGACGTCCGGTCCACGATCACCGCACTCGGCCGGGCGCGGCCAGGGCGCGTACAGGGGCGCATGGTGGTGCTCGTCGTTGCGAAAGCCCTGGTTGCGCACCTGGTCGCACGCCCCGGTCGCGCGTGGCCACCCACCGCGCCGGCGAGGGAGCTCAGCCCTGGAGCCGCCCCGAGGCGACCACCCGGCCGAGGAACTGCCGGGTGCGCTCCTCCTGCGGATCGCCGAACACCTGCTCGGGCGGTCCCTGTTCGAGCACCACGCCGCCGTCCAGGAAGCAGACCCGGTCGGCGACCTCGCGGGCGAAGCCCATCTCGTGGGTGGAGAGGACCATCGTCATCCCCTGCTCCTTGAGGTCCCGCACGACCGACAGCACCTCGCCGACCAGCACCGGGTCGAGCGCCGCGGTGATCTCGTCCAGGAGCAGCAGTCGCGGCCCGGTGGCCAGTGCGCGCACGATGGCGACCCGCTGCTGCTGCCCGCCGGAGAGCCGGTCCGGGTACTCCTTCGCCTTGGCCGCCAGCCCGAGCCGGTCGAGCAGTTCCAGCGCCCGCGCCTCCGCCTCGGCCCGGGCGACCCGGTGCACCCGGCGCGGTGCGAGCGTGACGTTCTCCAGCACCGTCAGGTGCGGGAACAGGTTGTACGACTGGAACACCACGCCGATCCGGCGCCGCACGGCGTCCTCGTCCGCGCGCGGATCGGTGATCTCCTCGCCGTCCAGGAAGATCGCCCCGTCGTCGATCCCCTCCAGCAGGTTGACGCAGCGCATCAGCGTGGACTTGCCGGAGCCGGACGCCCCGATCAGCGCCGTCACCGAGTGCTCGGCCACGGCGAGGTCCACGTCGCGCAGCACCACCTGGCCGCCGAAGGTCTTGCGCACCGACTCCAGCCGGAGCACCTCGTTCGACGTCACACCGCACCTCCCTGGAGCTGGCGGCGGTTCATCCGGGTGGTCAGCCAGTCGGCGAACCGGGTCAGCGGAATGGTCAGCACGATGAACACCAGCCCCGCCACCAGGTACGGCGTGAAGTTGAAGGACCGGGCCGCGATGATCTTCGCCGCGTACACCGCGTCGATCGCGCCGCCGATCGAGACCAGCCCGGTGTCCTTCTGGAGGCTCACCAGGTTGTTGAGCAGCGGCGGCACCACCCGGCGGACGGCCTGCGGCAGCACCACGTACCGCATCGCCTGCGCGTTGGTCAGCCCCAGCGACCGGGCCGCGGCCCGCTGGCTCGGGTGCACCGACTCGATGCCGGAGCGGAACACCTCGGACACGTACGCCGAGTACGTCAGCACCAGTGCCGCTCCGCCCAGCAACAGCGGATCGGTGGTCACCCCGGTCAGCCTCAGTGCCGGCACCCCGGTGATCATCACCAGCAGGCAGATGATCATCGGCAGCCCGAGGAAGAAGTCCACGTACGCGGTGGCGAGCAGCCGCACCGGCAGGAAGACCGGCCCGCGCAGTGTCCGCAGCACCGCCAGCAGCAGCCCGAACAGCAGGATCAGCGCCCCGCAGCCGAGCATCAGCTCCAGGTTCAGCCGCAGCCCCTTCAGCACCTCGGGCAGCGCCTGGCGGGCGTAGTCGAGGTTGAAGAAGGTCCGCCGAGTCACCTCCCAGCCGGGGGAGTTGACGACCAGCAGGTAGAGCACGATCGCCGTCGTCAGGGTCGACGCGGTGGCGATCAGCGCCGAGCGGCGGGCCCGGGCCCGCCGGTACGCCTCGTGCGCCAGCCGCCGCTCGGACGGGCGGTAGTCGTCCTCCGCGGCAGTCGCCCCGGTCCGCACCGCCGGTGCCTTGGCGAGCTCCGGCGCCGCGGTGTCCGTCGTCTCCCCGCTCGGCCCGGGGCCCAGGCCGGAACTCACTTCAGCACCGGTGCCGAGACGGCGTCGGAGAGCCACTGCTTCTCCAGCTTCGCCAGCGTGCCGTCGGTGCGCAGCGCGTCCACCGCCTGCGAGACGCAGCCGGTCAGCTTGGAGCCCTTGTCCAGCACCAGGCCGAACTGCTCGGCCTTCGCGCCCGTCTCGAACTGGCCGACCACCTGGGCCTCCGGGACCTCGGCGCCGGTGATGAAGAAGGCGGTCGGCAGGTCCACCACCAGGGCCTCGATCTGGCCGTTCTTCAGCGCGGCCTTGGCCAGGTCGTTGGAGTCGAAGACGGCCGGCTGGGCGCTCGGCTTGATGGTGTCGGTGATGGTCTCCAGGCTCGTGGTGCCGACCTGCGCGCCGAGCTTGGTGTCCTTGAGGTCGGCGATGCTCCTGGCACCCGCCGCCTTGGAGTTCTTCAGTGCGATGACGGTCTGGCGCACGTCGTAGTAGCCGGAGGAGAAGTCCACCGCCTGCTTGCGTTCGTCGCTGACGGACACCTGGTTGATGTCGAAGTCGAAGTCCTTGGCGCCCGGCGAGGTCGCCTTGTTGAACGGCGCGAGCACCCAGCTGACCTTCTCCTTCGGGTAGCCGAGCTTCTCCGCGACCGCGTAGGCCACGGCGGACTCGAAGCCCTTGCCGTTCTCCGGCTTGTCCTCGGAGAACCACGGGTCGTACGCGGGCTTGTCGGTGCCGACGGTCAGCGTTCCGGCGGTACGCGTGGCCAGTGCCCCCGGCGCGCAGCCCGCGGCCGACCCGGCCGAGCCCGAGGCACCGGAGGCGGCGTCGGACTTCGAGTCCTGCGGCGCGCAGGCGGTCAGCACGGCCGCGGCGGCGACCAGCGCGGCGATGGGCAGGACGGCGGACGGCTTGCGGAGGGTCATGACGGGGCTCCAGGGAAGGACCGGGCGGGACGGGAACAACGAGGGGCACGGGAGGGCGCGACGGACGGCCCGCATCCCGGCGGGTCACTTCCCCCCGGTGGCGGCGCCGGAACACACGCGGCATGGTCGGCGTACGGGCCCGCGTCCGCGGCGCCCCCCCGAGCCGGACCGGCAGCGGCCTGGTCGGCGGCAACCGGTCAACAACAGCGGCGACAGCGGCAGCAGAGGCCGCGCGCGCGACAGCTACGGCAGGCGTGCCGACGGGAGGGCACCCGGAACGGGCTGTCGTGGCGTTCGGCCACCGTGATCACCGCCGGGAGCATGCGGGGAGGTTCGCATCACAACGGCGCATCTGTCCAGAACATCCAGATCACTGTCCACATTCCGGACAACCCGTCTCCCGCCGAAGGTTTCGGCACGGGAGCGGGGGTAGGCCGGAGTTTTGCCGGTCCGGGCCCCCTTGAACGGAAGAACCTTTCGTACTTATGGTGTCCCCGTCGAAATAACTCCTGTCGAAGTGAGTCCACGATGCAGAATCTTTCGCCAAGGCTCGCTGTGGCGGCCGACGCCCCGGTCTCGACCCTCGCCGGCCACCCGGCCTGGCAGCGCCTGAAGGAGGCCGTCGAGACGCTGCGCCCGCTCCAGTCCAAGGACGGCTCCATCGACCTGGCCGCCGTCCAGCGGCACACGGTCGACCCGCTGGTCGCCACCGTCCGGGCCGCCGTCCAGGAGCTCGCTCCGAACTTCCCGCACGACGCCGCCTACCTGGCCGCCGTCGACGCGGACCTCGCCAAGTGGGCCGACACCGGCTACCGCGAGCCCGACTTCCTGGACTCGCTGCTCGCCTTCCAGCCCGCCGACCAGCGCGAGGACGGGCTGGAGCACCTGGTCGTGTTCCCGATGTACACCCAGAACGGGAACCCGAACCGCAACCTGGAAGCCGTCCTGCTGCGCGTCGTGTGGCCCGACTGGCTGGCGGAGCTGGAGCGCACCCGCTTCGACAACCCGATGTTCGTGCCGATCACCTTCACGGACTTCACCGCCGGCTACGACACCAACTCCGCCGTGCTCTTCCCCGAGACGGTCTCCGTGCGCAAGGCGCCGGAACGTTTCACCTGGGGCGGCATCTTCTGCGACCGCGAGGCGGCCCGTTTCCGCGCCGTCTCCACCAGCGCCGTCCAGCAGCTCGACCTGGAGATCCCGGCCGACGCCGAAAGCCTGCTCGAGGACCAGCAGCGCGCGCAGGAGACCTTCGTCCTGTGGGACCTGATCCACGACCGCACCCACAGCCACGGCGACCTGCCGTTCGACCCCTTCATGATCAAGCAGCGCAGCCCGTTCTGGATGTACGGCCTGGAGGAGCTCCGCTGCGACCTCACCACCTTCAAGGAGGCGGTGCAGCTGGAGACCGAGGGCAACCCGCACGCCCGCGACGTCCAGTACGCGGTTCTCTTCGACCGCCTGTTCCGCTTCCCGGTCTCCGGCGACCGGGTGCGCAACTACGACGGCATGGGCGGCCAGCTGCTCTTTGCCTACCTGCACAAGCACGACGCGCTGCGCTGGCGCGACAACCGCCTCACCATCGACTGGGAGCGCGCCCCGCAGGTCACCAACGCGCTCTGCGCCGAGATCGAGACCCTGTACCGCGACGGCATCGACCGGCCGAAGTCGGCCCACTGGATCGCCGCCTACGAGCTGGTCTCCCGCTACCTCACCCCGCACCCGGCCTCCACCTGGGCGAAGGGCCCCGAGGCCCTGCCGCTCGACATCACCGACGGCAAGGCCCTCAACAAGGCCCTGTGCGACGCCGTGCTCCCGGACGAGTTCCCGCTGAGCATGTTCTACGAGGCCCTCAACAAGAAGCTGAGCGGCGTCATCGCCGCCACCGCCGGCATCACCGGCGCAGGTATCCAGGGAGCCGCCGCGTGACCACCTCCACCAACGCCCCGCTGGCCGGCAAGGTCATCGCCGTCGCCGGAGCCAGCGGCCCGGCCGGCCGCGCCGTGCTGCGCCGCCTCACCGCCGACGGCGCCACCGTGATCGGCGCCGACATCGACGCCCAGCGGCTGGAGTCCGCCCTGGACGCCACCCGGGTGGCCGTCCGCGGAGCCAAGGTCAGCGGCCAGGTGATCGACCTGCTCGACCCGCAGGAGGTCCACGACTGGGCCGACCACCTGGAGTCCGAGCACGGCCACGTCGACGGCCTGTTCCACCTGGTCGGTGGCTGGCGCGGCAGCAAGACCTTCTTCGACACCAGGCTGGACGACTGGGACTTCCTGCACGACACCGTCGTGCGCACCCTCCAGCACACCTCGCTGGCCTTCCAGCCCGCGCTGGTCCGCAGCAGCGCCGGCCGCTACGCGATGATCTCCGCCGCGGCCGCGCACAAGCCCACTGCCGGCGGCGCCGCCTACGCGGCGGCCAAGGCCGCCACCGAGGCGTGGACCCTCGCCATGGCCGACTCCTTCAAGAAGGAGACCACCGCCCCGGACGGCGAGCCCACCGCGGCGGCTGCGATCCTGGTCATCAAGGCGCTGGTCAGTCCCGAAATGCGGGCCGAGAAGCCGGAGGCGAAGTTCACCGGCTTCACCGACACGGCCGACCTCGCCGGACACCTGGCGGGCCTCTGGGACCGCCCCGCAGCAGAACTGAACGGACAGCACCTGTGGCTGACAGCCCGATGACCGACTCCACCCGTACGGACGCGGTACGGCGGCACGACCCCGCCGTCCGCGGCTTCGCCAGCGACAACTACGCCGGCGTGCACCCGGAGGTCCTCGCCGCGATAGCCGTCGCCAACGGCGGTCACCAGATCGCCTATGGCGAGGACGACTACACGGCCCACCTCCAGGACGTCTTCCGCCGCCACTTCGGTGAGAAGGCCGAGGCCTACCCCGTCTTCAACGGCACCGGCGCCAACGTGGTCGCCCTCCAGTCGCTGCTGCCGCGCTGGGGCGCGGTGGTCTGCGCCGAGACGGCCCACATCCACGTGGACGAGGGCGGCGCGCCGGAGAAGATGGGCGGCATCAAGCTGCTCACCGTCCCCACCCCGGACGGCAAGCTCACACCCGAACTGCTCGACCAGCAGGCCTGGGGTTTCGGTGACGAGCACCGCGCGCAGCCGCTCGCGGTCTCCATCACCCAGAGCACCGAGCTCGGCACCCTCTACACCGCCGACGAGATCCGCGCGATCACCGAGCACGCCCACCAGCTGGGCATGCTCGTCCACGTGGACGGCTCCCGCCTGGCCAACGCCGCCGCCTCGCTCGGCCAGCCGCTGCGCGCCTTCACCACCGACGTGGGCGTCGACGTGCTCTCCTTCGGCGGGACGAAGAACGGGCTGCTGTTCGGCGAGGTCGTGGTGGTGCTCAACCCGGAGCGGGTGCGCAACATCAAGTACCTGCGCAAGACCTCGATGCAGCTCGCCTCGAAGATGCGCTTCGTCTCGGTCCAGTTCGAGGCGCTGCTCTCCGGTGACCTCTACCTGCGCAACGCCGGCCACGCCAACGCGATGGCCAGCCGCCTGGAGGCCGCGGTCCGGAAGATCGACGGCGTCGAGGTGGTCCGCCCGGTTCAGGCGAACGCGGTGTTCGCGATCCTCCCGCGCGAGGTGAGCGAGCGGCTCCAGAAGCGCTACCGCTTCTACTTCTGGAATGAGCACACCGGCGAGGTCCGCTGGATGTGTGCCTTCGACACCACGGAGGCCGACATCGACGCCTTCGCGGCGGCCATCGCCGAGGAGATGGGCCGCGCCTGACGGTGCTCGAACAACGGATCGTCCCGCCCTGCGACCGCAGGGCGGGACGATTTGCATGTGGCGGGCCCCTCCCCGTACAGTTCCGGAGTCGCCG